>JAWVYR010000175.1:0-5902 GCA_033722635.1 Balneolaceae bacterium
GGTCTCGCGGGCGCGGCTGATCGCATCTCTCATCTTTTTGCCCGGCACCCAGGGCAGCAGCTCCCAGGCGAACAGCAGGGTGATCAGAATGGCGAAAATTCCGTAGAAATTAAACGGCAGCGCGGAGAAAAAATAGGCGATCCCTTCTTCGGTTGTTTGTATCAGCGGAATGGTTCCAGCCACGAGGCCGCCCACATAGATCGGCCAGACGTTGAACGGGATGACGGTGGCAGCCGGTGAGGCGGTGGAATCGACCATGTAGGAAAGCTCCTCGTGTGAAACTCCGTGCTTGTCGGTGATCGGCCGAACCGTCGCCCCGGTCAGCACTGTGCTGATGGTACCTCCCTGGTGAAAGATCAATCCCATCAGCCAGGTGAAAAATTTGGCCGTCTTCCTTCCCCTTACAATTTTTTGACCGGCCCAGATGGCAAACCGTTCCGCACCGCCGGTCCGGGTCCAGATGCCGATCAGTCCGCCCAGCGACCACAGGTATACCAGCAGAATCAGCGCAAAATCCTCGGTCCCGATCGACGGTATCAAAAAGGCATCCACGATATTGACATGGCCGGCGATCACCCCACCCAGGGCGATTCCCACAAACAGCGCACTGATCACCTCTTTGGTCCAGAACGCCAGCACAATTGCGATCAACGGCGGCAACACCGACCAGAAACCGTAGTGGCCGTTGACCTGTTCAAATTCGCCGGCGAAGATCACACCCAAAACGATCAGCACCAATCCTACAGTGATGTTGATCCAGTGACCGTCGATGAGTGGATTCTCTTTCGAAAATATCTTTAAATTCATATAGTGGATCCCGTGGGGTTTAGTTTGACTGAAAAGCTGTATAAATC
Organism: Balneolaceae bacterium; assembly: GCA_033722635.1. Lineage (GTDB taxonomy): Bacteria > Bacteroidota > Rhodothermia > Balneolales > Balneolaceae > JAWVYR01. The sequence continues at coordinate 855 of JAWVYR010000175.1, forward strand.
AAACCTGCAAAGCAAATAAATCGGCGGTACGGTCGAACTCCTTGATTTTGGCAGTTCATCTGATCCTCTCTATATTCGTCAGTAATGTTCTCCGAACTGATCCTGCTGTATGGCTGATGAAAAACTTACCGTAGTCGACTATATCCGCAGCATACTGGGTATAGCCACCTTCTTCGTGGTGCTGCTGACCGCAACGCCCTTTATCATCCTGGCATTGATTTTAAGCGGGGGGGCCGTCACCAATTTTGTCATGGAAACGGTCGGCCCGGCGATGATGAAACCAGTATTCGCCGTTTCTGGAATCGATTTCAATATGCGATACCATTGTGATCCGATCGAACGGCCGGCCGTTTATATTGTCAACCACAGCTCCACGGTGGATGTGCTAACCATTATTGCACTTGGGCTGCCGCGCATCCGCTTTGTAGCCAAATGGGAGCTGCAATATAACCCCCTGTTCTTTATCATCGGTAGGCTGACAGGCCAGGTATTTATCAAGCGGGGAAATACCGATAAAGCTGTGAAGACCCTTCAAAATGTCTATGACCGCGTCAAAAGAAAAAAGCTCTCGGTGCTGATGGCCCCCGAAGGTTCGAGAAAACATCCCGGGGTGATCGGCCCCTTCAAGAAGGGACCCTTCCGCATGGCGATGGACCTGAACTATCCGATCGTGCCGATCTATTTTGAGGGAAACCGTGAACTGAGCGCCGGGGGTTCACTTCTCAGCAAATCGGGAACCGTGATCGCTCATGTTCACCGTGCAATCGAGACCTCCGGATGGACGCTGGAAAATCTTGAGGAACATATCAGGGAGGTTCGCAGCCGGTACCTGGAGTGGGCCGGGGTGGAACAGGATGAGGTGGATGCCATTGCAAAAAGCGGCAGGGTTCCAGGAGAGTGAATCTCACCAATGTCGAAATAAAAGCCCGCTGTGAAGAGCTGGATCGAATCCGCGATCTGCTGAAGGAAGCGGGTGCCGACTACAAGGGAACCGACCACCAGATCGATACCTATTTCAGGGTCGCGGAGGGGCAACTGAAGCTGCGGCAGGGCACCATTGAAAACAATCTGATCTACTATCACCGCCCCGACCGGAAAGATCCCAAACGATCCGACGTCCAGCTGGTCTCGCTCGTAAATCCCAGGGAGATGAAGTCATTGTTGGCGGAGGCGATCGGGATCAAAATAGAGATCCGAAAGAAGCGCGAGATCTATTTCATCGACAATGTCAAATTTCACCTGGATGAGGTTGAAGAGCTGGGCCGGTTCGTCGAGATCGAAGCGATCGATCGCGACGGTTCACGGGACGAGGAGGCACTTCGGAGACAGTGCCGGAATTATATGACAGAGTTCGGAATTGATAAAGAAGATCTCATATCACATTCCTATAGCGATATGAAACGGAATTTGAAGAACCGGTGAATATCTTCCAACCTGAATTATCTTTGTTTACAATGATATTTTTTTAGATTGTATCCAGTCATTTAACCAGTGGAATTGCAATGAACTATATCCTCGCTCTCGACCAGGGAACCACCAGCTCCCGAGCCATCCTCTTCGATCAGAGCGGTGCCATCACGGCGATCGCTCAGAAGGAATTTGAACAGATTTTCCCCCAGCCGGGATGGGTGGAACACAATCCCGAGGAGATCTGGAGTTCACAAGCCGGTGTGGTTGTCGAAGTGCTGGACAAGGCGGGGGCCAAGCCTTCCGACATTGCCGCATTTGGCATCACCAATCAGCGGGAAACGACCGTGGTATGGGAGCGAAATACCGGCAACCCGGTCTGCAACGCCATCGTTTGGCAGGACCGCAGGACCGCCAACCTGACCGAACAGATGCGAGCCGACGGGTACAGCGACCTGTTCCGCCGGAAGACCGGCCTGGTGCTGGATCCCTATTTTTCGGGCACCAAGATCAAGTGGATTCTGGACAATGTCGACGGGGCACGGAGGAAAGCGGAGAATGGGGAGCTTCTTTTCGGTACGGTCGACAGCTGGCTGATCTGGAAGCTGACCGGTGGCAATGTGCACGTAACCGATGTGACCAACGCATCCCGCACGCTGATCTACAATATCTTTGAAAACCACTGGGACGAAGAGCTGTTGGATCTGCTGGATATACCCCCATCGATGCTGCCGGAGGTGCGATCGAGCAGTGAGGTCTATGGTGAGACCGCTGTGGATATGATCGATGGCCATCTGCCCATCGCGGGTATCGGCGGTGACCAGCAGGCGGCACTGTTCGGGCAGATCTGCACCAAGCGGGGGATGGCCAAAAACACCTACGGTACCGGCTGTTTCCTGCTGATGAATACCGGCAGCGATCCGATACATTCCAAGAACGAACTGCTTACCACGATCTCCTGGAAGCTTCAGTCGGATATCGAATACGCCCTGGAGGGCAGCGTATTTATCGGCGGAGCGGTGGTCCAGTGGCTGCGCGACGGCCTGGGCCTGATCAAGGAATCCCACCATATTGAGGAGCTTGCTTCACAGGTAGAGCATACCGACGGGGTTTACATGGTGCCGGCCTTCTCCGGACTGGGCGCCCCCCACTGGGATCCCTATGCCCGGGGCACCATGACCGGCATCACGCGGGGCACCACAGCCGCCCATATTGCACGAGCCGCGCTTGAATCGATCGCTTTTCAGTCCAGCGATCTGCTGCATGCGATGGAATCGGATTCCGATATCGAGCTGAAGGAGTTGCGCGTCGACGGCGGGGCCGCCGCCAACAACCTGCTGATGCAGTTTCAGGCCGACATCCTCGGGGTCCCCGTCGTACGCCCGCAGATCACCGAAACCACCGCGCTCGGGGCCGCCTACCTGGCGGGGCTCGCCGTCGATTTCTGGAGCAGCAAGGAGGAGCTGGCCGACCAGTGGAAAGTGGACCGGGTGTTTGAGCCCGAGATGGAGCAGGACCGGGTGGAGGAACTTTACTACGGATGGGAACAGGCGATCGAACGTTCCAAGGGATGGAAGAACAGGTAATATTGAATATGAGATGACCTAAATGACGATGAATCGAGATACGCTGATTGCCGAACTGAAGAAAAATCCCCGGATATGGGATTTTGTGATCATCGGCGGCGGAGCTACCGGACTGGGTACCGCAGTGGAGGCCGCCTCCCGTGGATACAGCACCCTGCTGCTGGAACAGCACGATTTCTCCAAGGGAACCTCCAGCCGAAGTACCAAGCTCGTGCACGGTGGTGTTCGTTATCTCCGCCAGGGCAACGTGGCACTGGTGTTGGAGGCGCTTCGTGAACGGGGGCTGCTCCGCCAGAATGCCCCCCACCTGGTCAAGAATCAGTCCTTCATCGTACCCAACTACGACTGGTGGGAAGGACCTTTCTACGGAATCGGATTGAAAATTTACGACAAGCTGGCGGGCGACCTGGGCCTGGGCCCATCCAAACATCTCTCCAAGGAGAAAACACTCGAGTATATACCCACCCTGGAACCTGAGGGGCTGAACGGCGGCGTGATCTATTACGACGCCCAGTTCGATGACTCCCGGCTGGCAATCAACCTGCTGCAGACCCTTTTCGATCAGGGGGGCGTCGGCCTGAACTACATGAAAGTGACCGGCCTGCTGAAAGCGAATGATCTGGTATCGGGCGTACAGGTGGACGATCAGGAGAACGGTGATACCTATGAGATTCAGGCACGGGTGGTGATCAACGCCACCGGCATCTTTACCGACAGCATCCGCAAGATGGATAATGAGGATGCGGATTCCATCATACAGCCCAGCCAGGGAGTGCATATCGTGCTCGACAAATCATTTCAACCCGGCGACAGCGCCATCATGGTACCCCGTACCGACGACGGCCGGGTGCTTTTCGCCGTTCCGTGGCATGACCGGGTGATCGTCGGAACTACCGATACCCCGGTGGAAGAGCCTTCACTGGAACCACGGGCGATGGATGAAGAGGTCGATTTTCTGCTGACCCATGCAGCACGTTATCTCACCAAGGATCCGGAACCCGGCGATGTACTCAGTGTCTTCGCAGGGCTTCGACCGTTGGTCTCCTTCGGCGACAGCAAGGACACTTCCAGTATCTCCCGGGACCATACCCTGCTGATCGATCCCTCCGGCCTGGTCACCATCACCGGCGGAAAGTGGACTACCTACCGAAAGATGGCTGAAGATACAGTGAACGAGGCATCCGTGGTGGCGGGACTGGATGAGCGCGATTCCGTAACCGAAAATCTACGGCTACACGGTTGGCTGAAAAATGCGGAGGCAGCCCAACCCTATGAGATGTACGGATCCGATGCCCTATCCCTCAAGAAAATCGCCCGGGAAAACGAGGGTTGGGATCAGCCCCTGCATGAGAACCTGCCCTACAAACCCGCCGAAGTGGTCTGGGCAGTGAGAAACGAGATGGCCCGCACCGTGGAAGATGTGCTCGCCCGGCGAACCAGGGCCCTGCTGCTGGATGCCCGTGCCAGCATCGAGATGGCGGAGCCGGTGGCCGACCTGATGGCCGCCGAGATGAAGCAGGATCACCAGTGGAAGTCTCGTCAGGTTGAGGAATACCGTAAACTGGCCGCCGAATATCTCCTGTGACCCGGGTTTTAGGCTATTCATTTCCTTTTTTATTATTTTCGCCCATTCAATTTCTTTGAATATCGATACAGGTTCTCTCCATGTCGAATAGTGACACCACCAAATCGGAACTGACCGAGGGCAGCAAGCGGTACCCGGATGTGGTCTACCGGTACCGGCCCGGCCCTGTGGAATCTCATACCCTGAAGGGCAATACCATCAGGTTCATCAGCGAGAACCGGGTTGAACTCAATGTCGAGGTTCTCTCCGATCATATCATTCGCCTCAACTACCTGATGGAGGGGGATCTACGCACCGACTTTTCCTATGCGCTGGATCCCTCTTTTAACCCGGAAGAGGTCGATTTCAGCTTTGAGGAGAAAACGGAATTTTTCGAATTGACAACGGGAGCTTTGATCTGTCGCATCACCCGGGAGAAGATGCTTGTGCACTTTTACGATGCCGAAGGACAGGTACTTTGCGAAGAGGAA
>JAWVYR010000176.1:0-5900 GCA_033722635.1 Balneolaceae bacterium
CAGAATTGCTTATGATCCCTGCAAAATGTTTCGGGATCCTCGATGTTGTTGAACTTGTAATAAAGTATTACCTCGTACATTTTGTTGGATTCTGAATCGATTTGGTACTTATTGTGCAGCGGTTAACGTTTTCTGGAGAAATCGGCGTTAAAATTATAAATTAATTTTCAATAATTAAGCATCGAGTCTACAGCGGCTCCGACAAACCCGTTTACACAGGCAGTGCCCGTCTCCTACAAACATATCATCCTTTCCTTTCTTTTCCTGCTCGCGGGAAATTATGATGGTATCGCCCAATCCGGTGACAAACACCTGGTGTTTTCAAACGGACACCCCCTGTTATCAGAACTTGAAAACGCACACCGGTCGGGGGATATTTCCCTGGAAGAGAAGCTGCTTTTTACCTTTTACGCCGGACTTCAACCTGGAAAGTTGCCCGACAGGCTCAGGCCTCTTGCTGAAATGCCCATAAAATGTCCGGTGCCGGCTATTCATGCATACCGTGCAGCCGGAGACGGTCTTTCAGCAGCAGTGGCGGAGGAGATTGAATCGATGTTTCTGAACACTCCGAAACAGACCGCCAACACTTTTCTTTCTCCATCAGGCCGGTTTCTTTTGCACTATGAAATGACAGGAGAAGACGCGGTACCGGATACCGACGAGAGCGGGGTTCCGGGTGTACCGGACTACGTGGAGCGGGCCGCAGCTGCGGCGGATTCCTCCTGGAACCATGAGGTAGTTAGGCTGGGGTTCAGCGATCCAGTGATTGCCGGTGATCCCTACGATATCCACTTCAGAAGTATGGGATTCTACGGCTACACTGTGATCGAAAACAACACCACTGCCATCACCCTGCATAACAACTATCTCGGGTTCCCAGAAAACACCGATCCCGAAGGCAACCCCGTGGGGGCGATGAAGGTTACCGTGGCCCATGAGCTCAAACATGCCATACAGTATGCCAATAGCCGCTGGATGGGTGAAGCCGGTGATTTCGCCTGGTCCGAGATGGATGCCACCCTGATGGAGGAGGTTGTGTACGACAATGTGAATGATTATTACAATTATATAAAGGATCCCGAGTCGATCTTTCTGGCGCCGGAAGAAAGTATTCCCGGTGCCTACTTTGATGTCAGCTGGTTTATTTTCTATTGGGAGAAATACGGATCGGAATTCTTTGTCGATACCTGGCAGGTGATTCGGGAGGATCCCCTGATTCCTTTTCTGGATGCCCTGAAAACGGCCCTGGTCCCGTTCGATGAGTCGTTCAGTCGTTCCTTCTCCGAGTCCCACCTCTGGCATTACGCTGCCGGCGACCAGCGGTCCCGGGTAGATTTCGGTTTTGAGGAACGGGAAGCCTATCCGAGCTCCAGGCTGGCTGCCCGCTTTTCCTCTGTGGGAGAAGTCGCCAGCTACGCCGACACCCTGGCGCCCCTGTCGGCCAATTATCTGCAGGTTATTCCCTCGGGCGGGGAGGAGGGACAGCCGCAGCTCACCCTTTCCGCTCCCGACGGTACACTCAATATCGGGGTGGTAATCTATCTCAAAAACGGACCGACCGAGACCTTTTATGATTTTACCAGCAGCGATCGAAGCTCCGTCGAAATGCGTTTGACCTATCGGTGGAACGAAATTGAACAACTGGGTATAGCTGTCTCCAACAGCAACACCGGCCTGGAGGCTGGATATAATGTCACGGTTGAATCATTCACGCCAGAACGGCTTGTCTTGCAGCAAAACTATCCCAACCCGTTTAACCCCGGTACCGTCATTCGATTCTCCCTGCCGCAGGCCGGCGACGTACAGCTAAAAGTCTATGATCTCACCGGTCGCCTTATCCAGACCCTGGTCAATGGCGAGCGGCCGGCCGGATTGCATGAGGTGACGTTTGACGGCAGCCGGCTGGCCTCTGGCATCTATTTCTACCAGCTGGTCACCGGCCAGGAGGTGATGACCCGCAAGATGACGCTGATTAAGTGAAGCATCCAAAAGACGAAAATTTGGATAGCGGTTGCCAGATGTTTACTCTATGAAGCTTTACCGTAATTGAACCCGATACCGGATGCTTCAATCTTCCACCGGTGCCCCTCTACGTTACAATACTCGTCGGACCACTCCAAGTAGTCCGATGGGTAGAATTGCTTGAGCTATTTCGATCCGGCTCCACGACAGCGATGAGAACCCGCCCGACCGCAAAAGCAGCGACCGGACGGGGAAAATGCTCACCTGCAATCTTCTCAGGACAAGCGCGTCGATACGATGGCACAAAGATTCCTCGACTTTCTTTAAATGAGTTTCCTGTTACAGAATTGAATATATAAATGAAAACCGTCTGTGAAACAGACCGGTGTCTCGGAATGACCGGTTATGTTGTATTTCTATTTATCTTGCTGCGTCGTCTGTCCCTTTTTTCTATCAGGGCTTCTGCGGCAGGGCGATCGGCCGGACGGGGTATGGTACAATCTCATCGCGCAGGAAGGATCTTTCCCTCCACCTCACCGAAACCGACCCGGTATCCCTCTCCCTCGGCATAGCCGGTCATGGTTATCCTGTCGCCATCCTCCAGAAAAGCACGGGTTTCCCCATTTTTAAATTCCAGCGGCTTCTCCCCTTTCCAGGAAAGCTCCAGCATGCTGCCGTAGTTTTCCGGCTCCGGGCCGCTGATGGTGCCTGAGGCGTACAGATCGCCCGGCTGCACGTTGCAGCCGGTCACTGTCTGGTGGGCCAGCTGCTGGCACATGTTCCAGTAAAGATGCCGGTAGTTGGAGGTGGAGATCTTCTCGGGCTGATTCATCTTTTCGCCCTGCAGAAACACCTCAAGGTTGATATCGTAGGCACAATCCTCATCGATTTCCAGGTAGGGCAGCGGCTCAGGCGACTGCTCCGGGCCCGGGATGCGAAACGGCTCAAGCGCGTCGAGGGTCACGATCCAGGGGGATATGGAGGTAGCCCAGTTTTTGGCCAGGAAAGGGCCCAGGGGTACATATTCCCATTTCTGAATATCGCGGGCACTCCAGTCGTTCACCAGCACCAGCCCGAAGATATGATCCCGGGCTTTTTCGACCGGTATCGGCTGGCCAAGGGGATTGCCGGTACCGGTCAGGAATCCGACCTCCAGCTCGAAATCCAACAGCCTGCTCTCGCTGAAGACCGGATCCTCCCCTTCCCCCGGAAGGATCTGCCCCCTGGGGCGGTGCAGATCGGTGCCGCTTACCACAATCGAGCTGGCCCGCCCGTGATAGCCCACCGGCAGGTGCTTCCAGTTGGGATTCAGCGCATTATCCGGATCCCGGAACATCGAGCCGACATTGAACGCATGCTGCTCGGAGGAATAAAAATCGGTGTAGTCCCCGATATCCACCGGCAGCATCATCTCCACATCTTTTCGGGGCACCAGCACCGCATTCCTGAGCGAATCGTTATCCCGCAGCGCCGGCTCCTCCGCATCCAACAGGCTGCTGATCACGCCCCGGGCCTCACTCCACGCCGCCCGGCCCAGCGCCATGAAATTATTCAAGGTGAGATCCTGAAAAACCTGCTTTCCGTCGAGTTCCGGGCCGTCAAAAACGCCGGCCGACTCCAGCTCCGCCAGGTTCAGCACGTACTCACCGATGGCGGTGCAGATATAGGGCTGGGCGCCTCCCTTCGGGCGACACACCCCGTAGGGCAGATTCTGAATAGGAAAATGGGATTCGGGATCAACATCGATAAATGAATTCAGGTTCGGATCGTTGGTCGGATGCATAAAATATTTGATGTCAGGTTTGTAGTTGAAATGGTCGGGTGCTCATCGTCATCAGGCAAAATCAACAGCCCGGTCAATCCAGCAGCTCAAGTGCTTTCAGATCCTCCACGGGCTCCTCGAAACTGCAGCTGCCGAATGATAACATTGATGTATCCCTCAGCTTGGCAATATCTCGCAGATGCAATTCATAGTCTTTCCACCTGAAGCTGTTGGCACTGAAATTGAAATTACCGGCTTCTTCATCGGAAAGGATATCAACCAGCAATCTGTCGTCAAACCTATGAAGGTGAGAGAGCATTCCTCCGCCGAAGACATTCAAAAATCCGTGCATCTTCGCTTCCACCTCCCCGCTGTAAAACCGCACCGGATGATGCAGGCCCGCGGTGCATTTCAATAGGAGATCGTTATCCCGGGCCCGGTTTATAGCCACCGCCACCTGCTCGGGCGTAGGAAAATGAGCGGCTTCCGTGCCCCCGCACCGAAGCTTAAAGCCTACGATCGGGTGATCGTGCTGCCTGTTGAATCTCCCTATCGTCGGCAAAACCGTATCAAGCTCCTCTCTCCAGGCACTTCCCATCGGGGTTTCCAGAAATACCATACCGGGCAGTCGGTCCGAGCCGTTCATTTTTTCAGCAGTACCGGTCAGCAGCTCCGAAAGCAATTCGGGATCTCCGGCAACCTGTTCCCCAGAGGGCAGCTTGATCTCCAGCACTTCGGTGGTGACATCCGGTCCGTGGGTTTTATGGAACTCTTCAGCGTGGGAAACCACATTATCCAATTCATCCATAAATTGGGAAATGGATTTGGTCTTGGCACCCAGCAGAGAAAACCGGTAGGGTTCGCCTTCGGCGAGTAGAGTCTCTCGGTAGGAATCCAGTTCCGGCAGTTTCCCGACCGGGATGATAAACCGGGAGAGCATCCACCGGTAGGGGCCCTTGCGATACCTGCTGTAGTTCCCAAGTGCCTGGTCCAGCGGTAGTCCGGCAGGCGGGAATAGTCCGGCATAGTCGATGATCTCTTTCATAAAAATGTTAAAACTCTCGTGCATCCGATCCGTTCAGAAGGTGATGGTTGGAGGTGATTCGGGCGGTACAAAGTTGAACCATTTAGACCTAAAAAGCAATCAATGGCGAACAAGCAGATCCACAACGATTGCATCGGCGATTTTGAGTCCTTCGGTCGTCAGCCGTATGGCATCATCCTGCTCCAGGAGCCCCTCCTCCCGTTTCTTTTCGAGATAGGTTTTTTGATCCCCGCTAAATAAATAATTGTAATCCTCCTTCAGCAGTTTTTCGGTAACTCCCCGGCGTGTTCTCAGTCCCATCATGATTCGCTCTTCTGCCAGCTGCAGGTGATCCAGTCGCTCCCGTTCCCCCTCTGCACCGGTGCCATCCTGAAGATAGGCCTTCATATCCCGCTTGTTGCTCCATCGTACCGCCTTATCCGTCTCCCACCAGAAGGAATGTGCCGATGGACCGAAACCGAGATAGTTGTGGTGCTCCCAGTAGTTTCGGTTGTGAACCGCCTCGGCACCCGGCTTGCTGAAATTGCTCACTTCGTACTGGTGGATACCGTGGCTGCGCAGCTTCTCCAGAATCAGTTCAAACTGCTCGATCACCCGTTCATCCTCGGGTGGGTCGATTCGCCCCAGCTGCACCTGCTTGCCAAGTCGCGTTTTCGGTTCGATGGTGAGCGAATAGGCCGACAGGTGGGGCGGTTCAAATTCCATCAGCAGTTCAAGGTCCTCCTCCAGCTGGCCGGGCGTCTCACCCGGGTTGCCGTAGATAAGGTCCACGGTGAAGTTTTTGAAACCGGCCCTGCTCAGCAGCTCCAGGCTCCGGAGCGCCTCCCCGCGGTCATGCGCCCGGTGCATGAACTCCAGCAGCTCGGGCTGAAAGCTCTGGACCCCCATGCTGGCACGATTTACCCCGATGGATCGAAGCTCTTTCAGATAGGACTCACTGACATCATCGGGATTCATCTCCACTGTAAATTCTTCGATATCTGCCTCAAAAACATCGAAAATAGTCTGCGTCAGCACCGCCAGCTGTTCCGGTTTCAGCAGCGAAGGGGTGCCGCCGCCCATATATATCGTGTGAACAGGTTCCTCCACGAAACGGGTGTCCCGATAGGATTCGATCTCCCTTATCAACTG
>JAWVYR010000177.1:0-5867 GCA_033722635.1 Balneolaceae bacterium
AAAATAGGTTAATTTATAACACTGTAGGGGTTAATCTATCTATCCTACAATTATGCCGGGTTAATTTTTTTAGTCGGCATGATATAATCGAAACGAAAACATGGGGTTATTATGCTTAGAAAGCTACTATCTACCTTTCTATTCCTCGCCATTTTTGTGCCCGTAGCTTTGGCGCAGAGTGGTGGAGTAACCGGTAAGGTGACCGATTCCGAAACCGGTGAAGCGGTCCCGACAGCCAACGTGCTTATTGTTGAGCTGCAGCGGGGAGCCGCAACGGATGCCGACGGTAACTATACCATCGAGAACATCCCTCCAGGCACCTATACACTGCGTGTCTCTTTTGTCGGTTATAAGACGTTCACCTCCAAAGTGAACATCCAAAGCGGACAAACCATCACGCAAAATGTACAGCTGGAACCGGGAGCGGTTGGTCTTGACGAACTGGTGGTTACCGGATACGGTGTAACCAGTAAACGAGAATTGACGGGATCCATTACGAAAGTCAGCTCTGAAGACTTTCAAAATGTACCCGCGCAAAACACCGAATCCCTGCTTCAGGGACGTGCTGCTGGTGTTCAAATTACTACGACCAGCGGTAACCCCGGCGGTGGATTCCAGGTGCGTGTACGCGGTACCGGATCCATTACAGCCGGCAACCAGCCGCTGTTTATCGTCGACGGTGTGCAGATCAGTTTTGCCAACCAGTCCGAGCAGACCGATGAGTCGCCGCTCAACTCTATCAAGCCTTCCGACATCGAGTCGATCGAGGTATTGAAGGATGCGGCAGCTGCGGCTATATACGGTGCCCAGGCAGCCAACGGCGTGGTGCTTATCACCACCAAGCGCGGCCAGCAGGGAGCTACCCGTATCAACGCCAGTGTTGAGTTCGGTTCACGGCAGAATATCAAGCAGTATGATCTGCTGAATACACCGCAATACATGAATTACCAGATCGATTCCTATTTCAACACCTTCCCGGGATTCTTTGGAACCAGGGATAATGCTGAATCATTTGTGTTGAATGCAATCATGCCCAGTTTCGGGTATGCTGCCGGAACGCCGATCAACGAGCTGCGTGACTTTGACTGGCAGGACTGGATCATCCGCGACGGATTCCACCAGTCCTACACCCTTTCCGCGAGCGGCGGTGATGAGAACACCCGTTTCTACATCTCCGGAGGTTGGGAGAACACCGGTGGAACTTTCATCGACAACGATTTTGAGCGGTGGAACCTCCGTACCAACTTCGACCACCAGTTCAGCTCGCAGCTAACCGGTAAAGTGAATTTCAACATCACCAACAGCCTCTTTAACGCTGTTTGCCAGGACGGTCCGTTCATCAACTGCCCGATTTCTCAGGCCAGTTTTGAACCGCCCTTTACCTTCCCGTTCCTGGATAACGGTGACTACAACCCGAACACACGCTTCGGACGGGACGACAACCCGGCTGTTGTAGAGCAGGAGGTAGATCGTTTTGCCGACAACCTCTCTATTTTGGGTAACATTTCGGCAACCTACAACTTCAACGACTGGCTGAGCCTGACTTCACTTGCAGGTCTCGACTATCGCCAGGTTCGCGACGTTCGGTTCGAGACACCGATCGCCCAGCCTGCGATCAGCGGCCGTGTCAATGAGGGTATCGCAACCACCATCAACTTCAACCTGAATACGGTGCTGAACTTCCGTCAGACATTCCAGGAGGTTCACAATGTATCCGGTTTGGTCGGTGGGGAGTATCGCCGCGATTTCACCCGCGAAGTTGAAACAACAGGTAACGGCCTGCCGAACGGCTTGTTCCGTTCCATCAGCTCCACTGCTACCCCGGCATTTGCTCAAGGGTTCGACAGTGAGTTCCGCATCGCCAGTTACTTTGGCCAGGTGAAATACAACTACAATGAGAAGTATTTCGCTTCCGTAGTAGCCCGGTATGACGGTTCATCCCGATTCGGTGAAGACAACCGCTGGGGATTCTTCCCCTCCTTCTCGGCCGGATGGAGAATATCCGAAGAGGATTTCTTCCCCTGGGAGGCTTTTGAAGAGCTGAAGCTGCGCGCCAGCTATGGTGTTACCGGCAACTCCGAGATCGGTAACTTTGCCGCCCGAGGCCTGTTTGGCGTTGGCGGTTCCTACAACGGCGTCAGTGCTCTTGGACCCAGCCAGCTTGCCAACGTTAACCTGGGATGGGAAGAGGCCAAAGAGATTAATGTTGGTCTCGACTGGTCGCTCTGGAGAGGTCGTTTCAGTGGTAGTCTTGACTTTTACCAGCGTGATAACGAAGACCTGTTGCTGAGTCGTCCGCTGCCTTCCGATAGTGGATTCGGTTCCATCACCGAGAACGTCGGTGAGGTGCGCAACAAGGGTGTCGAGTTTGAATTCGAGACGGTCAACATCGACCGAGGCGGATTCCTCTGGACTACCCGTTTCAACATCGCTGTTCAGACCAATGAAGTGAGACAACTGACCGGAGGTCAACAATTCCTGGATCTGGGAGATGATGACCCGGTTGCCGTAGGGCATTCCCTGCAGGCGTTTCACGTACCGATCTGGGCAGGAGTGAACCCGGCTGACGGTCGACCGATGTGGTTCGACCAGAATGGCGAGATCACTTATGATCCCGATGTTGATGACCGCAGATTCTTTGACGGAGCCGAAGAGGATGCCGTCGGTGGATTTGGAAACCGATTCAGCTACAAAGGAGTATCATTGGATGTCTTCTTCCAGTACAGCTACGGTCAAACCGCGTTCCCCGCACAGGAGTGGTTCTTCATGCAGACTCCGATCTTCTTCACCAACGTGTGGGATGACGTGCAGCGCAGATGGCAGCAGCCCGGGGATATCACTGACATACCCCAGGTACTGCGCACCAACCACCGCGCTTCTGCTGACTGGAGAGTTGTGGATAACTCCGCGGCATACTTTGATGCAAGTTACATCCGGCTGAAAAACGTGACCCTCAGCTACAATCTCCCCGCCGATCTGGTACGGAAGATCAATGTGAGAGGAATCCGCGTGTATGCATCCGGATTAAACTTGATGACCTGGACCTCCTGGCCGGGACAGGATCCTGAAGTTGCAGGAACCTTTACCCAGGCTTCCTATCCGTCTGCCTTGCAGATCAACGGCGGTATAGAAGTCCAGTTCTAATCAATCCTTATAATGAAACTTAATAGGTATCTATTATGAAGAAGTTATCACGCATCATACTGGTCTTGGGTCTGTTTGTAATGGCCCAGGCATGTAACAGCATATTGGAGGAGCCGGATCCCAGCACGTCGATCTCACAGGAGCTGGCTCTATCTGATGAAGGAGCCGTGGAGGCGGTGAGAGCGTCGATGTACAGTCGGCTTCACTCTTTCGCATTCACTACCCGGCTGTTTCTGGGCCCGGACGTGTTGGCCGACAACTCGTTCAACCGGGCGGGTACCTCCCGCTTCGAGTCGCTGGCACAGAACGCACTTCGGGCAGGCCTGAACGGCGGTAGCGGAACATGGAATACCGTTTACAACCTGATCAACGATGCCAATCTTCTGATCAGCGGTATCGAAGAAGGTGTGATCGACCAGTCAACACTCGATCAATTCCGCGGGGAAGCGTTTGCCCTTCGCGCATACGCCATGCACTACCTCGTGAAGGTACTGGGCTATGAGCCCGGTGTAACACCGGCCTCCGGACCCGGGGCAGGCTTCAATCTGGGAATCATTATCCGAACCAGCCCTGTGCTGGATGTAGCGGATGCCGATGAGCGTGCGCGCAGCACGGTATCGGAGGTATATACCCAGATCATCAGCGACCTGCAGTCGGCCATCGGCTTGCTGGATGGAAGCAATTCCACCAATTTTGTGAACAGGGCGTTTGCCCAGGCTGTTCTGGCCCGGGTGCACCTGTATGCACAAAACTATGCCGAAGCCAATCAGGCTGCACAGGATGCGATCGACAGTGGTCGTGCCCGACTGGCAACCGCTGGTGAGATGGCAACCATGTTCGATGAAACGGCCGGGTCCAATCCGGAATCGTTTTTCACGGTTCTGGTCAACCCGGATACCGAATCACAGGGAATCAACAGTTCCATCAACACCTACACCGAAAATCAGTGGAACGCCCAGGTGCCTACGCCTTCGCTGCGGGCCCTGTACGATGCCGCTGATGCACGGAACGCATGGTTCGCTCCCTGTACGATCGACAACAGTGGAAATCAGGACTGCTCCGGCTCTGCTTTGACCGGTGAAGAGTTCGCGAAGTGGAACGGGGAAAAAGGTCAGTTTACCGACGACTTCCCTCACATCCGTTTTGCCGAACTGATTCTGATTCAGGCTGAAGCCCGGTTGTTTACCAACCCGACCACCACGGAAGCGATCAATCGGTTGAATGATCTGAGAGCTAATCGTGGCCTGGCAGCATTGAACCCGGCCAACTTCCCGACCACCACCGACGCGCTTAACGAGATTCTCGATGAGCGCCGCCGTGAGCTGGTTGTAGAAGGCCACCGGTTCTTTGATCTCAAGCGCCTTGGCAGAGATATCGAGAAAGACCCCACAACGGGTCAATCTGATATAGCCTTTGAAAACTTCAAAGTGCTTGACGATATCGATCCCGCCGAACTTGAGGTTAACGAGCAACTGGTTCAGAACCCAGGTTATTAATTTGGTGAATCAATCCTTTTAACCGATAAAGTATTTAGCTATGAAGATCAAAAACATACATATCAAACTGATGATCATCGTTCTGCTTCCGCTCTTTCTGGGCGGTTGCCTGAACGAGCTCTTTGAGAAGCGCGATCGGACGTTGAGAGTACCGGCACAACTGGCCTTCTCTCATACCGACCTGATTGTGGACGAAGGCGCAGGTGATGTAACCATCGACGTACAGCTCATCGCTCGCCAGATGGACACCGATCTATCGGCCAGCTTTGTAGTGGACGGTGCGTCTACGGCTTCGGCGGGTACGCATTATACGATCAGTACCCCCTCGCCGGTCACCATCGCTGCCAACTCCAGCACAGCACCCCTAACCGTCAATGTCCCCGATGGGCCTCTGACGGCAGGGAATAACGTACAGTTGATCCTGGTTCTCCAGGACAATTCGCAGGCCGGAGTGGAAGCGTCCGAGACACAGGGTACCTTTACCCTGACCATACGCGGAAGTTAAAAACCGCGCAATAAGTTAGATTCAAAAGCCATGCCTTTCGGGGCATGGCTTTTTTTATAACAATGGAATTCTACCTTTTCCGTTAACTGAATAGAGGATGTATTTCCATGGAACCAACACAACAAAACGTCAAGCGACTATATGAAAATTAACAGCTACAGGAATTTAATTATTTGTATCATTGGAGCGGCCATACTGGCTACTGCCTGTCTTCCTGATGCTGAACCGGGCATTCCCAGAAGAACGAGCCTGTTATTCAATGTGGTAAATACCGGCGATAGCATCGTGAAGGGGCAGGATACGGTGGTGGTCTCGGAGGTGAAACTTTTGCTGGACAGGTTTAACCTGATTGCGGTCAATACGACTCTTCAGACAAGCACAGAACCTCTTATACTCGAATTCAGCGAATCAGATATCGGAAGAGATGTTGCGATACTGCAGGGAAATATCGGATTTACCGATGTGGAGGAGTTCATCGGTCTGAAAATATTTATCGATAAAACCGAATTGAACGATCCCATTTTGGATGATGATCTTGCAGGTGGCTTTTCCATTTCGGTGGAGGGAACCTATAACGGCATTCCGTTCGATTATCAATCCGATACCGTTTTTGAGAGGGAGTTGAATTTCAACAACGTTACTCTCACGGATGAAAGGGAAACTCTGGTGGTCAGACTCGTAACCAGCATTTCCAGCTGGATGGTGGATCCCAGTACCAATAC
>JAWVYR010000178.1:0-5856 GCA_033722635.1 Balneolaceae bacterium
CATCCTGATCAATGAAAATGCGGATGAGGTTTGGGAGACGATTACGGGTGAAGAACCTACGGTGGTACCCGGAACCAAGCTCACCAAATCAGCGCTATATGTACCGATGGTGGTCGGCAGCAGTGTGCGCGGATATGTGAGCCTGCAGAATGTGGACCGGGAACATGCCTTCAGCGATTCCGATGTACGGCTGCTAAGCACGCTGGTAAACAGTATGAGCGTAGCTCTGGAAAACGCGCGCCTCTTCAACGAGACCGAGCAACGCAACGCCGAGCTGGCCGTCATCAACAGCGTGCAGCAGGGGCTGGTGGCGGAGATGGATCTGCAGGGAATTTATGACCTGGTGGGTGATCGTGTGCAGCAGCTGTTCGATTCCCAGGTTACGGCCATAGGTACGTTTAACCACGATGCCGGCACCGAATTTTTCCAATACCTTTTTGAGAGCGGTGGCCGCCTCTATCCCAAACCCCGTCCTATCGACAAGATCCGGCAGCGCCTGATCAATACCCAGAAAATGATCAATATAAAGGAGAATGCTGCCGAGGCCTATACCACCATTACCGGCGAGCCGCCGAAAGCGGTGCCCGGCACCGAGTTTCCGAAGTCGATGGTGTTTGTGCCGCTGTCCATAGGCGATACTGTGAGGGGTTACGTGTCCCTGCAGAATTTGGACCGGGAGCATGCCTTCACCGACTCCGATGTGCGTCTGCTCAAGACCCTGGCCAACAGCATGAGTGTGGCCCTCGAGAATGCCCGCCTCTTCAACGAGACCGAGCAACGCAACGCCGAGCTGGCCGTTATCAACAGCGTGCAGCAGGGGCTGGTAGCCGAGATGGACATGCAGGGGATCTACGAGCTGGTGGGCGAGCGGGTTCGCGACCTGTTTGACGCCCAGGTGACCGCCATCGTTACCTTCGACCACGACGACAAAACCGAGGATTTCAAATATCTGTATGAGGATGGGGACCGCCTCTTCCCCAGCAGCCGGCCTTATGACAAGGTGAGGGAAAAAATTATCGACGAACGGGACACCCTGCTTATCAATGAAAATGCGGCTCAGGTGATGTCGGAAATAAATGGAAAACCCTTCAAGCCGGTTCCGGGCACCCGCCTCGCACAGTCCGCCCTCTATGTGCCTATGATCGTTGGCGATTCCGTGCGCGGATACGTTACGCTGCAGAACCTGGACCGGGAACACGCCTTCAGCGATTCCGATGTGCGACTGCTTAATACACTGACCAACAGCATGAGCGTGGCCCTTGAAAACGCCCGCCTCTTCAACCAGACCACAAAACTGCTTGCCGAAACAGAACAGCGGAATGCCGAACTGGCCGTAATCAACAGTGTACAGGAGGGACTGGTGCGCGAGATGGATATGGAGGCGATCTACAGCCTGGTGGGCGACCGGATTTGCGATGTACTGAACACCCAAACGTTGCTGATCCGCACCTTCGATCACGAGAACGGAATCGAACACTGGGATTATGCCATTGAGAACGGGGAACGGCTGCATCATGAGCCCCGTCCCTTCATCTGGGCAAATGAATACCTGATTGAACATAGCGAACCCCTGCTGATCAACGAGGATTATATCGAGACAGCCCAGAAATATGGAGACAAGGACAAGGGAGTCAGCAAAGGGCTGCCGCCCAAATCGGCCATCTTTGTTCCGATGATCGTCGGCGACAATGTGATGGGCTCGGTGAGTCTCCAGAATGTGGAGAAGGAGCACGCTTTCGATGAATCGGATGTCCGCCTGCTCACCACTTTAACCAACAGTATGAGCGTAGCTCTGGAAAACGCCCGCTTGTTCAACGAGACCAGCAGGCTGCTCGAGGAGACCCACCGCAGGGCCAACGAGCTGGATACGGTCAACCGGATCAGCCGGGCGATGGTGTCGCAGCTGGAGTTTGATGCCCTCATCAATCTGGTGGGCGACCAGATGCGCGATACTTTTGACGCCGATATCGTTTACCTGGCGCTACACAACCGGGAAACGGATATGCTCCACTTTCCCTATTATTACGGTGACAAAAATGCGAGGGAATCCAAACCGTTCGGCAACGGACTCACTGAAAAGATTATTCTGAATAAGGAACCACTGCTGATCAATCACGATTTGGAGGAAGCTTATGACCGGATCAAGGCGGAGAAGATAGGCAAGTGGGTGGAGTCCTACCTTGGCGTACCGATCATGGAGGGGGACAAAGCGATCGGGGTGATCAGTGTGCAAAGTACGGAGGAACAAAACCGCTTTGATGAGTATGATCAACGGCTGCTGGCCACCATCGCCGCCAACGTGGGGGTTGCGATGCAGAACGCCGAGGCCTACCAGAATCTGCAGGCCGCACTCACCGAACTGAAGGCGGCTCAGGAGCAGCTGGTGCAGCAGGAGAAACTCGCCTCGCTCGGTCAGCTCACCGCCGGTATCGCCCATGAGATCAAAAACCCGCTCAACTTTGTTAACAATTTTTCCGACGTCTCGATCGAGTTGATCGAAGAGGTACAGGAGGAGCTGAAAGATCTGAACAGCTCCCCGTCGGTCGCCGAGGCCAGACATTTACTGAGGGATGTGGAAAATAATCTGAAGATCATCCTGGAACACGGCAAGCGCGCCGACGGCATTGTGAAGAGCATGCTGCTGCACAGCCGAGGCAAGAGCGGCGAGCGGATTCCCACAGATCTCAACAAGCTGCTGGATGAGTATGTAAAGCTCTCCTATCACGGTCTTCGCGCCCTTGACAAATCATTCAATATCGATATAAAGACCGATTACGATGAATCGATCGAGGTGATGGATATGGTCGCCCAGGACCTGAGCCGGGCGTTCCTGAATATCATCAACAATGCCATGTACGCCGCCCACGAACATGCAAAGTCGGATGATACACGTGAGGCGATGATCGAGGTGCGGACCGCCGTCAAAGGGAAAGAGGTGGAGATTCGCATACGCGACAACGGCCCCGGGATCCCGGAGGCAATCCGAGAGAAGATCTTCGAGCCGTTCTTCACCACCAAGCCGACCGGGGAAGGCACCGGGCTGGGACTCTCGATGACGTTCGACATCATCAAGCTGCACCAGGGTACCCTGGATCTGAAAACCGAACCGGGCGAGTTCACCGAGTTCATCATAAGGCTGCCGAAAAATTCCTGATGGAAATGGATATACAGTTTTCTTGCCATAACCAAATCGAGGCTGAACAGTCATGACTGAAATCCTTTTTCAACCCAGCTCCATCAACTCCCTCTCGCTGTTGACACTAAATCTGGTACTTGTGGGATACCTGCTTGGAGTGAAACAAAAAAGCAGTGCCACACGCTGGCTGGCCCTCTCCTTTGTAGGTTTTTCACTGTTCTTTTTGACCAATTTTGTGGGTTCAACGCTGATTGTGATACCCAACCCCTACACTCCATACCAAAGCCTGACCTTTTTCTTTGGAACAGGTATCGCCATCTGGTCTCTGCTCCTGTATGCATACCGGTTTCTGGATAACACATTCGCCAATGAATATTGGTGGGCACTGAGACTATCCGGAGGATTGTTAGGTATCGACCTGGGCCAGGTTATCGTTTCCATTTTCATGTTCGACCAACCCTGGCCACCAGACACCTTTCATTCGATACTACTATCCGTTTTTCTACTCTGGGCTTTGGCGGTACTGATTCGAAAGCGTCGAATAGCTTTACATAAAGAAGACTCAGAAGAGCAGAAGCGAGCCGCCCGGGCCTTCCGCGCCTATGCTCTACTATACGGATTGCTGATCCTTTTCCTGACCTCTCAGGCACTCATTAACTTAGGCATCTTTGAATTCAGCAATCTCATAGAAATCATACGCGGTCTGATATTCTTAAGCTTCTTTTTCGGCATGGCCCTTGTCTACCTGAACTACTCACCGGAACCTACAACCCTGCAGGCCAAGCTGGTGGGTATTGCACTGGTTACTGCCATGGCCCTGATCGTCGCCGTCGAACTAACACTCTATCCTGACGGAACTAGTGACGAATCCTACATTGAACCTCCACAAAAAGAGGCGATCCTCTTTCAGCCGGAGGAAGACGGATACCGGCTCAACCAGCCGGTCCTCCCCTATAATCAAACCGATCTGGGAGAAAATCTATCTATGGGGGATGATACGACCCGATCGATCGCCATCGGGTTCCCCTTTCCCTTTGCAGGCAAAACATGGGACAGCTTATATGTGAGTCCCAATGGAGTGGTCACTTTCGGAGAACCGATTTATCGGGATGAACGGGTTCGGTTTGCCACTCAGTATTTTTATAACGATGTACCCAAGATCGCTCCCCTGTATACCGACCTGGATCCATCTGCCGGGGGAAATGTAAACTATAACAGAAATAGCGATGAAATAATCATCTCCTGGCATGGCGTGCCTTACTTCAACAGAGAGGGAACCAAAAATTTCATACAGCTTGCCCTGCAGCAAAACGGAACTATCACCTTTATTTACGATTCGCTATCGGGGCCACTTATCAACGCGAACCGGGGTATCTCGACGGGTTCAACCGATATCCAAAAAGCCTTTGCTTTTTCATCTCACGGTGTGCCTCGTTACGTAGAGGCCGGTGCCGGCTGGTATGTCGATTTCGGATTTATAAGACGCATTAAAATCCATGAGGAAGTAAAAGGATTAGTCTGGCTGACGCTCGGAGCAACAGCTTTCATTCTTCTTTTATTTCCTTTCTTTTTCCGAAGCAGCATCATACGGCCGCTGGAGCGGTTGCGAAAAGGGGTCCAACGGGTGAACGAAGGTAACCTGGATACCGAGGTTCCGGTTGGTGTTCGTGACGAAATCGGATACCTCGCACACCATTTCAACCAAATGACCCGATCCTTGAAAACGGCCGAGGAAGAACTCAAGGCATACGCGGAGAATCTGGAGGAACGTGTATCCGACCGAACGGCGGAATTGAAATCCAAGAACAAGGAACTGGAGAAGACGTTAGGTGAACTGAGACAAGCCCAGGATCAGCTGGTGCAGCAGGAAAAGCTCGCCTCCCTCGGTCAGCTCACCGCCGGGATCGCCCATGAGATCAAGAACCCGCTGAATTTTGTGAACAATTTTTCGGAACTCAGCCTCGAGCTGCTGGAGGAAGCCCGGGAAACGGTTGAGCCTTCAGACTCCGGAAGCAAGGATGCGGAACTGGCATCCATACTCGACGATATCGAGGATAATCTGCGCAAAATACATGAACACGGCAACCGGGCCGACCGCATAGTCAAGTCCATGCTGCAACACAGCCGCGGAGGCAAGGGCACCAAACAGCCGACCGACCTGAACGCGCTAATTGAAGAGTATCTCAACCTGAGTTTTCATGGTATGCGCGCCGGAACCAATCCCATCAACGTGGATCTTAACACCGAACTGGACCGTTCCATTGGAGAAATTGAAATCAATCCCGAGGATATCAGCCGGGTCCTGATCAACCTGTTCAATAACGCCTTCGATGCGATGAGTGAAAAATTGGAGGGGCAGAAGGATTACCAGCCGCAGTTGACGGTTCGCACCTATTGCGATGACGGCCAAGTGGTGATTGAGGTGGAGGATAACGGACCGGGCATTCCCAAAGAGATCAGGGAAGATATCATGCAACCGTTTTTTACAACCAAAAAGGGAACGGCGGGAACCGGTCTGGGACTTTCCATTACTCACGATATCATCAAATCCCACGGCGGGAATATCGAAATAGAAAGTGATGAAAATTCATATACCAAATTCAATATTTCAATCCCAACAAATAATTAAATCATAATGAAATTTTTAGTAGTTGATGATGAAAAAGATGTAGAAATGCTTTTTCGCCAAAAATTCCGGAAGGAAATAAAAAACAACGATG
>JAWVYR010000179.1:0-5811 GCA_033722635.1 Balneolaceae bacterium
AATTTCAAATTGGGGAGTTGAAAGCTCTTTGAAGGGAAAGGGAAGGGTCACATACTCCAGGTCGACCAGCCTGTTTTCATACCGCCAGTATCCTTCCAGGAGTTCATCATGAAAATACCGGATCAGTCCATCAATATTCCGATTGATCGATGGCCTACCGTAGGTCCAGGCTGCAAAAACGCCTCCTTCCTTTAGCACCCTTTTGACCTCGGCGTAAAATGCATAAAAATCGAACCAGTGCAGAGCCTGAGCCACGGTGACCAGATCCACCGAGGCGTCATCCAGGCTGCAATCTTCGGCCCGCTCAACCCTGTAAGTGATGTTCGGGTGGGGGGTTGCATTTTCGATCTGTTCTTCACTCGGATCGGTCGCATAAACATCTGTATAAAAGTCGACCAGGCTGAAGGCCGCCTGCCCGTTGCCGGTACCGGAGTCCCAGGCCAGTTCATGCTCCTCTGTCAGGGTGCTCAGATATTCAAACAGCGCATCAGGATAGGAGGGGCGGTATTTTTTATACGCATTGGATTGTTTCGAAAATTGATCTTTGAAATCGGTCATTGATTCTAACGGATATAGTGATATACATTACGAACAATCTTTAGCATTCTATTTACCATATATCCGGTTGCGGGTCAACCGCTGCTTGCTTCACGTGCAGGAAGTTCTATATTAGGTAAATAGTTGTTTTAGTTCGGGATTAGGGATATCGCTATTCAGGAGTTCCGCAGGATGTCCGGAACCCGTTTTAATGTATCGGGAACAGGGAATGATTGGCAAATCCTTTCACCAGTACGAGATTGTCGAGAAGATCGGCATGGGAGGGATGGGGGTGGTCTACAAAGCCCGTGACACCAAGCTCGACCGGGTCGTTGCCCTCAAGTTTTTGCCCCCGCATTTTGCCGGCCGATCCAGCGAGCAGGAGCGGTTCAAGGTCGAAGCCAGGGCCGCCGCCGCCCTCAATCATCCTAATATTGCTACGATCCATAATATCGAAGAGGTGGATGAACACCTATTCATCGTCATGGAGCTGGTCGAGGGGAGGGAGCTGTCAACAGTGATTGAGGAATCGGAAGGCGGGCTTTCGGCAGAGAAGGTGATCGATTATGCGCTACAGATCGCCCGGGGATTGCAGGCAGCCCACCACAGCGGTATCATTCATCGCGATATCAAGGGAAGCAATGTTCTGGTAAATAGGGAAGGACTGGTAAAAATCATGGATTTCGGCCTGGCCAGGTTTATGGACGGCACCCGGCTGACCCGGGAGGGAACCACGCTGGGGACCATCGCCTATATGTCGCCTGAACAGGTGGAGGGGGCGGAGGTCGACCAGCAGTCCGATATCTGGTCGTTCGGGGTTTTGCTGTACGAGATGTTAACAGGGAAGCTTCCTTTCCGAGGGGAGTACGATCAGGCGGTGATCTATTCCATTCTCAACGAGGAGCCCAAAGGCCTAGGAGCCCTGCGCGATCAGATCCCGGATGTACTCGCATCGGTCATTGAAAAATCCCTTCAGAAGGAGAGGGAGAACCGGTACCGGTCGATCGATGAGGTGATCGGCGAGCTGGAATCTATTGGTGTCGCGGCAACCGGGCCGGTTGCATCCGCCGCCGGAAGAGACTGGACGAAAAAATACGGATGGTATGCAGCGGCTATGCTGTTGATCATCCTGCTGTTTGCAGGGTACCAACTTTTCTCCGTAGATCTCCAAAGAATCGATTCGATCGCCGTGCTCCCGCTTGCCAACCTCTCGGGTGATCCGGAGCAGGAGTATTTTGCCGACGGCATGACCGAAGCATTGATACTCAGTTTGGGAAAGATCAGCTCGCTGCGGGTGATCTCCCGTCAGTCGGTGATGCGGTACAAAGATTCGGAGGTGCCTCTTGGGGAAATCGCCGACGATCTTAATGTGGAAGCGGTTGTTGAAGGGTCGGCCCTGCAGCATGGCGACCGGGTACGGATCACCGCCAAGCTGATCGACGCAGAAAAGGACAACCAGCTATGGAACCGGAGCTACGACCGAAAGATGCAGGATATCCTGTCGCTGCACAGCGAAGTGGCCCATGCCATCGCCCGTGAAATCCAGATTGCGCTTTCGGCGGAGGATCGGCAGCGCCTACAGAATACGCGGAATGTAGATCCGGAGGCCCTGGATGCCTACCTGAAGGGGCGGTATTACAGTCGCGACTGGACCATGACCGAGAGCGTGGCCCTCGAGAATTTCAAAAAAGCGATCGAGCTGGATCCCGATTTTGCCCTTGCCTACACCGGCCTGGCGGAATACTATCTGACTGGAGCCCACGTCGGGATACCGCCCCATGATGCCTTTCCCAAAGCGATCGAGGCGGCGGAGAAAGCGTTGAATATCGATCCCGGCCTGGCGGAGGCGGAAACCATACTGGCCGATAGCAGATACCATTATCAATGGGACTGGCAGGCAACGGAGGTTGGATTCAAAAGGGCGATAGAGCTGAATCCGGGCTACTCCACAGCCTATTGGTGGTATTCTGGGTATCTCTCCACCATGAAGCGTTTTGAGGATGCGCTGGTCCAGATCAGAAAGGCACAACGGCTGGATCCGCTTGCCCTCAACATGAAGAGTTTTGAGGCCCGGATCCATTTTTATGCCCGCGAATACGACCAGGCGATCGAGGCCAGTCGGAGGACGCTGGAGCTGAATCCAAAGAATCTGCCGTCGATCTACTGGCTGGGTCGTTCCTATACCGAAACGGGAAAGCATGCAGAAGCGGTGAAGCTGCTGGTGGATGCGGACAAACAGTTCAACGGTCATCCGATGCTGAAGTCGGCGCTGGCCCAGGCGCATGCTGCAGCCGGGAAGACAGAGGCCGCGGACACCATATTGAACGGCCTTTCGAACCGGTTCGAAAATAAATATTTTCCTCCCCACCTGCTGGTGATGGCCTACGCCGATCTCAGGGACCTGGAATCGGCCTTCGAGTGGCTGAAGCGGGCCGAGGAGATGCGTGATGCCACCCTGATCTGGCTCACAGTGGATCCGGGATATGACAACCTGCGGTCGGCTTCCCGGTTTACCGAGCTGCTGGAGCGGATGGGTCTGCGGCGACACCTTTAAATTATACGTCCAAAGCCGTTCTGGCTACGTGGTCTAATAAGCATTCCTGCTGATCGCCCACCGCCACACCGCACCCTCTTCGGGATCTTCAATCTCCTCCATAAACTTCATACCCACTTTTTTTTTGAGTACGGCATTGGAGGCACTTTCTACAGCCAGGGTGTGGGCTATCACTGTCTCAATAAAATCATGGGCAAACAGATGGTCGATCATCGCCTGCGCCGCTTCGATGAGGAACTGTTCAATATTTTGGTACGAATCAATTTCGTTTTTTATCTGCAGCCTTTTCCGGAGCGTTTGATGGAGAACACCTCCTCGGTGATGATATTGACTTGTTTCACGGGTTTTACCCGCTGTACGGGCCGCAGGGTTGCGCTGTAGTCCTGCAGGGTGATTTTGGCTGTGAGTGCATTATTATCAGGAATAACCATATAGCCGTATCCTTTTTCTATCGTGACGTTTATTCCATACTTGGCATTAAAACTGGTATCAAAAAAGGGGGAGTGCAGGGTTTCTTCGATCAGCCTGTTGTAGCTGGTCTTCCTAAATTTGAAATCGATGCGCAGCCCATTTTTGACCCGATTGATCTGGGTTTCGGCGGCCGCAAAATGATCCAGACTCGGTATATCTTCGTTTCCGGAGAGATTGCAGGCCTCTTTCCACTCATCGGCAGTCATATTTTTTAATGCGGCAAAAGAGGAGGGATAGGTTTGATTGGCCGCATTGTAGGCTTGAACTGCGTAGAGTATATGGACGAATGGTTTGGATAAAAGTTCTTTTTCTTTATCGCTCAAAGTTTGGCCGTCTGTCGAGAATGTAATCCCAATGGTTAACAGCAGTAAAAGTAATGGTCTCATAATTGATCGATTTATCGTCCCGTTTTGAAATGATTTGAATTCCCTGTACTCCTGATTTACCCTTCATATATACTCAGCCAGAGGGAACTTCGCAATTAATGAGAGAAGGTTTATTTTTAAATCGTCTGCTACTCCGTCTTGCTCATTACTTGTGTCGCCTGAAGCTGATAAACGTCATGTCATCATCCTGCTGTTTTCCATCCAACCAGTCCTTACCTGCCGATATAAGACGGTCCACGATCCGGTCGACCGGTTCCCCGGCGTGCTGCCGAAAAGTTTCCTTCAGCCTTTCGATGCCGAACTGTTCCCGCTCGTCGTTAAACAGCTCGGTAAGTCCGTCGGTCATCAGCAGCACGACATCCCCCACTTCCAGCTCTGTTTTAGCCGTCTGATAGGGAAAGGATTCGACCGCCCCCAGCGGCATTCCTTTTGTCTTAATTTCCTCGATAGTATCGGACGTGTTGCGGTATATCAGTATGGGAGGGATACCGGCCGAAGAGACCGCCAGATTTCTCCCATCGAGCTTGACCAGCATGAAGGCCATGTACAGATTTTCCAGATCCATGCGTTTGATGGTTTGTGAACAGGTGTTCAAAAAATCACTTATTTCCATCCCTTCCGCCTGCGAAAGGAACAGACTCTTCATGATGGCGACCATCATCCCCGCCTTCATGCCGTGTCCGGTCGCGTCGCCGATCGCCACGGAGATCTCGCCGGAGTCTGCAACCTTATAGTCGTAATAATCGCCACCTACCTCCGTGGCAGGACGCATATCAAAACAGAAGCTGTAGTTCCCCAGGTTGTCTTCACAATGTGGTAGTAGCGACAGCTGCACGTCGCGGGCCGCCAGCAACTCCGCCTCTTTTCGTTTGTCCTCCGCCTCCAGCAGCTTTTGCGCGATCTCCATCTCACGGGCTTCCCGTTCCTGTTGAAGAATAGTTTGGTGAGCCTGTGCGAAATCCCTTGCCAGATAGGCCGAGGAAAACAAGATCAAAAACAGGAACCCGAAGGGGTATCCGTTGCCGATACCCGCCACCGGTGAGATAAGCCCGATATCCATCAGCAGATCGTAGGATGAAAAGAGGAACAACAGGATGAATCCGCCGGTCAGGATCCAGGCGCCGGATCTGTTTTTTCTGATAGCTGCATAAAACACCCTGACCGCCTCAATGATCATCAATATGAGGGGAATTTGGACGTATCCGTAATTATCGACTGGATCGAGAATGGCAAATAATCCCGTGATTACCAATGCTGCAGCCAGTGCCCAGTAATATTTTGGAATGTTGAAGTCGAAGGCGTAATAAATGAACAGGAGTGCGAAGAGCGAACTATAGGGCATGACCGCCCGGTGCCATTTCAGGTAATAGAGTTGAGCGGCCTGCGACTCCACCAGTGAAGCCTGGTAGTCGAAAAAGATGTTCAGGGCGTAGAGGAACAGGAAGCTCGCAAAATAGAGATTGCTTTTGAGATCCTTGTTGTACAGGTAGAGGAAAAGATGCAGGATCCCGAATGACACGGCCAGGGTGGAAAAGAATATTTGCAGGTACAAATCCATCTTAGGGAATATAATGAATAGTTAATTTTTTGCATGGTACCGACGTGAAGGTAGGAGGGAGCGTAGCCAGCGTTCATCCCGGGAACAGCAATACAGCTCATAGGGTACCAACAGGCAAAGTTAGGCGTATGATCTGTGTGATCAGTCCAGGGCCTGTAGATTCCACTATTCATCTTTTGAATCTACATCACTGTTTAAAGAGTGCTTCTTCATGAAACGTCGTCTTCACCGCGATAGAGGTTCCAAGCCTGAAGAATTGAAAAGCCATGACTATTCGTCCCCTACCTTAATCGGAAACGGGGCGG
>JAWVYR010000180.1:0-5808 GCA_033722635.1 Balneolaceae bacterium
CGGAGTAGACCGCCTTGCCCGCCTGCAGGTAATCCTGGACGATCGGAGCATGGGTGGGTACGCCGGGGCTTACCACCGCTAGTTCACCCTCTCGGGCCCGCTCACTGTGCCCGTTTTCCTCAAAGGGAATGTGTAATTCGTTCAACCGATCCTTCAGCGGATCGGAAATCGGGTTTTTGTCCGAAACAAAAATTTCGGCTCCCTTGCCGGCAAGTAGGGCAGCAACGGCCATACCGCTCCGGGCGGCTCCGATCACAACGATATGTTTGTTCTCCACGTGTCTCATCGCAACTTCAGGGTTAAGAGACTGATGATTCCCAGCAGCAGGGCGATAATCCAGAAACGAACCACGATTTTGGACTCCGCCCAGCCTTTTTTCTCAAAATGGTGGTGTATGGGTGCCATCAGGAAGACGCGCCTGGGCTCGCCGTACTTTTTCCGTGAATACTTGAAGTAGCTGGTCTGGATGATCACCGATAGTGTTTCTATAAAAAAGATTCCGCAGATGATCGGCAGCAGCAGTTCCTTGTGAAGCATCAGCCCGAGTGCGCCGAGCGCGCCGCCCAGGGCCAGTGATCCGGTATCACCCATGAACACCGATGCGGGATGGGCGTTGTACCATAGAAATCCCATGCATCCGCCGACCAGCGAGGCGCAAAAGATGGTGAGTTCACCGGCCCCGGGTAGGTAGAGTATGTCGAGAAAATCGGAGAAGTCGGTGCGGCCCGACACATAGGCAAAGATCGCCAACACCAGTCCGGAAATAGCGGAGGTGCCAGCCGCCAGTCCGTCGAGTCCGTCGGTCAGGTTGGTGGCATTGCTCACTCCTGTGATGATGAAGATCACAACCGGAATGTAGATCATCCAGCCCAGTGCTTCACCCAGAAAAGCGTAGTTGATATTCACATTCTTCAAAAAGGGCACGGTGGTGAGGGTGTTGAACTCCTCGAAAGCGGGGTAGAAGTAGAGGATGCCGCCCAGCAGCAGGCCAACCGTAATCTGTCCGGTCAGCTTCAGGCGTTTGCTCAGGCCCGTCTTGTCCCGTTTGATCACTTTTATATAATCGTCGGCGAAGCCCACGATGCCGAGTATGAGGGTCGTAAGAATGATGATCCAGGTATAGATGCTGTCCATCTTCATCCAAAGCAGGGCCGGAATCAATATCGAAAGCAGGATGATGATGCCGCCCATCGTTGGCGTATGCGCCTTGCCGAGATGGGAATCCAGACCGATATCCTCACGGATCACCTCTTTGAGCTGCATATGTTCCAGCCAGTTGATGATTCTGCGCCCGATCAGGATGCTGATAAAGAGGGCCATGGCGGCGGCAACGGCACTTCGGGTGGTGATGAAGGCAAATGCGCTGAAGCCCGGCGGCTGGTAGTTCTGTTCAAGCCATATGAGCAGTTCGTACAACATCAGTGCACCTCCGCTTTCGGATTGCCGTTGCGGCTGCCCAGCGCTTCCAGGGCGACCTTGCGGTCGTCAAAATCGTATCGCTCGCCATCGATCTCCTGATAGGTCTCGTGCCCCTTGCCGGCGATAAGGATAATCTCCCTCGGTCCGGCATTATCAATCGCATGGTGTATTGCTTTCCGGCGATCGGTTATCCGAAATACATCTTCTTTGGCGGAGAACCCCTCCATGATCTCATCGATGATCGATTCTGGATCCTCACTGCGGGGATTGTCGGAGGTGACCGTAATGCTGTCGGCGTATTCCTCCGCGATCTGTGCCATCTCGGGGCGTTTTGACCGGTCGCGGTCGCCGCCACATCCAAAGATTACATGCAGATTCTGTGATTTCTGCTTCAGATCCCGGAGGCTGCCGAGCACATTTCTGAGGGCATCTGGGGTATGGGCATAGTCCACCAGTACCAGCGGCTGGTCCCCCTCTTCATCTCCGATCACCCGCTCCAGCCGGCCGGCGGCCCCCGTTGAGGATTCAAATGCTGCGGAGATGTTGCGTGAATCAAAACCGAAACTTTTGCATATCAGGTAGGCGCATGTGATGTTGTAGGCATTGAAACCGCCTACCAGGGGGCTGACGACCCGCTGCCCGCCGATATCCAGTTCAAGTCCCTGCTGTGTGGACGAAATGATCTTAAATTGTACATCCGCCTCCTCATCCATGCCAAATCGAATGATCTCGGCCCGGCAATCCTCCGTCATAAAGGTGTGCCATGCATCGTCGCCATTCACGATGGCGGCGGCATCGGGCGTTAACCGCTCGAACAATTTCTTTTTAGCGGATGCGTAGGCTTCTTCGGTTTCATGGTAGTCGAGGTGGTCGTGACTCAGGTTGGTAAAGGCCGCCACCCTGAAGGGGATACCGTCGATCCGCTGTTGATCCAGCGCGTGAGAGGAGATCTCCATCACCAGGTGGGTGGATCCCGCCTCGACCATTTTGTGCATGTCGGACGCCAGCTCCACGGGATCGGCGGTGGTCAGAATACTGTCGTGAATTTCATTTAAAATTCTTTTGCCTGCGGTACCGAGCAGGGACGGCCGGGCTCCCAGTTTTCTCAACACCTGGTAAGCGAGCGTGGCCACGGTGGTTTTTCCGTTGGTACCGGTGATCCCAATCACCTCGAGCTCCCGGGCGGGGTTTCCTTCGAAGGCCTGGGCGAGCGGTCCCAGGAGTGACTGGGTATCCTCCACCACGATCACAAACACATCCAGATTATCGGTTTCGGACGGATCTTCGCAGATTACTGCGGCAGCTCCCCGTGCGACAGCGTCTTTGATAAAAAGATGCCCGTCGGTGCGGATGCCGCGAACCGCTATGAAGGCAGATTGGTCGGATACCTTGCGCGAATCCTGGGTAAGCGAACCGATGGCTGACGGCCGCTCTCCACGGGTTTCAACCGGTTCACAAATCGATATGAGATCATTAACCGTCATCTGCGGGGCTCACTTTTTGACAACATTTCCAGTGATCGGGCCTTGCCGCGGATGGTCACCGTCTTTCCTTTCCTCATACGATCTCCGGCTTCAGGGAATTGGTCAGCTACGGTGCCGGATCCGATAAGTTTTGTTCTCAGGCCCAGGCTGTTGATGATAAAGGATGCATTACGCAGGCTGAGTCCGGTGAGATCGGGGATACGCGCATAACCCTCTTCACTGTTTGTATGCTCAAAATCGATTTTGGTTTCCGAAACGGTCAACGTGATCTTTTGATGAGGGGCAAGCGCACTACCGGGCTCTGGATCCTGAGAAACAACCCAGTTTCCGTTTCCGTGTATGTCGGAACGGAGGTTTTGCTGGTTAAGCAGGACCCGGGCTTGTGCCAGCGTCATACCGCTGGCGTTTGGTGCCAGGGCCCATTCATCGGGGTTGTTGAGGGAGGGATCGAGCTGTTTCTGGATCTCGTTATCGAGCCCGGCAATGCGTTTTGCCGTCTGTCTAAAAATAGGTGCGGCCGTTGCACCGCCGTAGATACTGGTTTTCGGTTCGTCCAGGACAATCAACGCTACATACTTCGGGTTGTCGGCCGGAAAGAATCCCACAAAGGAGGATCGATACGCCGAACGGTATTTTCCATCCTTGAACTTCTGGGTCGTACCGGTTTTGCCGGCGATCGGTAGGCCCTCGACCTGGGCGAACTCGGCCGTTCCCGAGTCGCTGACCACCTCTTTAAATATCGGATAGAGTGTGTTCAGTGTGCGCTCTCTGGCGATCTTGCGCACCTTTATCGGGCGGTGTTCCCAAACCACGTTATCCTCGCCGTCGGTAATCTTTTCCACAATATAGGGGCGCATCATCCTGCCCCGGTTGGCGAAAGCGGCATACGCCTGGATTAGCTGGATGGGGGTAACCTGAATTTCATAGCCGATCGCCATCCATGGCAGGGTAACCTTGCTCCATTCATAGGGTTTCGGCAGTCGCCCGTTCTCCTCGTTGGGCAGATCGATGTTGGTAGGGGTGCCGAAGCCGAGATTGCGGGCGTACTGGTAAAACGTTTGAGGGGTGAGACGCATGGCGATCTTCGCCGTTGCAATGTTGGATGATTTCTGTATCACCTGTTTGAAAGAGATGGTTCCCAGAGGATCGTGGTCACGCATCCATTGCCCGTGAATCAGCAGCTTGCCGTCGTCGGGTGTTTCGAACTGTTCGTCGAAGTCGATGACATCCTGTTCAACTGCGACGATGGCGGTTACCAGTTTGAAAGTGGAGCCGGGTTCGATCATGTCGGAAATCGCATAGTTCCTACGGTTTTCATCCTCTGAAGTGGCTGGATGATTGGGGTTGTATGTGGGGTAATTAGCCAGTGCCTTAATGGCTCCCGTACGGGGATCCATTAAAATGGCAGAACCGTAGTTGGATTTCGTCCGATCGATCCCGGCTTTAAGTTCTTCTTCCATGATGGCCTGAATGTGGGCATCTATAGTGGTATGCAGGGAGTGTCCCTGGTCGGGCAGTTTTCGCGGGGCTCCCACATAGGCAAAAATGCGGCCGTTTCGGTCTCTGCGCACCTGCTGCAGGCCGTCGGTTCCTTTTAACGCTTTGTTGTAGCTTTTCTCCAATCCGATCATTCCCTCCATCTCATGGTTTACAAATCCAAGCAGATGAGAGGCAAGGGTTTCAAAATTGTAGCGACGCTGATACTGCTCCTCCAGCAGCACACCGTCGATCTCCAGTGATTTCAACGCTTCATAGGCTTCCAGATCGATGGATGGGGCCAGCACCACATATCGGGAGCGCCGGGGCGCTTTCTCAATCTTCATCCGATAGTAGCCTGGATCATAATTGGTATGGCGGGCCAGTGTCCTGCAGATCTGTTCGATATGGCTGTCGGTGAGCCCCTCCAGACCGGGATCGACAGCCGCTTTGTAGGCTACCGAGTTGGTAGCCAGCAGACTGCCGTCGACATCGAAAATATTGCCGCGCTGGGCCGGAATAGAGATATAATCGATCGTCTGCTCGTTCCACAGCTTTCTCAGATCATCCCCCTCAACCAGGGTGATGCGGCCCAGCTGGAAGGCGATGGCGCAGGGAAGCAGGAAAAGCAGCCCAAACACCATGAACATCCGGCTCAATATGGCGGTTTTTCGTTTCACGGGTTTCGGTTCACCTCAATCACTTTATCGGCCGGTCCGCCATTGATAAATCCATGCTCCTTGGCCTTTTTATAGATCTCCGAGGGGCCGACCAGCCGGTCGTAGGTCAGTCGGTAATCGGCATGAGCTCGCCGGGCTTGATTGTATTCGCGCTGTAGCTGCTGAACCTCCCCCAGCAATTTCTGGGTCGCGAACACGTGATTGAGATAGAGCACGCCGAGAATACCCATTACGACGGCTCCTACGATAATCTTCCACGGTTCCACTTTGGGAAGGCTCAGCCCCTTCCTGCCCGAACCGTTCTTTTTTCTCCGGCCGTAAACGTGATGTTTGGCAGAGGGGGACCGACCGTTCCGGCCCTTCCCGGCGCGGCGCGATTGCTTGCCAGAGCGTTTTTTTTGCAAGGGGGTTTTTACGATCATCCTATTCCTCCCTGCCGTTTAATATTTCGGCAACCCGCATCTTGGCGCTGCGTGCAGCCGGATTTTCCTCAATCTCCTTCTCCGAGGGTGTGATTACGCCATCGGACAGCATGCGAATAGGGGAGACCACATTGCCGTAAAAATCCTTTTCAACCTTGCCCTCGTGATTACCCGACTTGAAAAAGCGCTTTACGATGCGATCCTCCAACGAATGGTAGGAGATGATCACAATTCTGCCTCCCACCTTCAGCAGTTCGAGGGAGTCGTCGAGTACGTTTTTAAGCATGTCCAGTTCCCGGTTGACTTCAATCCGGATCGCCTGGAACA
>JAWVYR010000181.1:0-5799 GCA_033722635.1 Balneolaceae bacterium
ATATCCAAAACTAAAATCAAAACAACGCGTCTCTCCTCCTTGGGAGGAGAACAAGAGGTGGGTAGTACCCGAAGCGAATTCCATAAACCCACCCCCAACCCCTCCAAAGGAGGGGGGTTGAGTGAAGGTTTTCACCTAAAACTTAACCCTATAACATAAACTAAAATTAAAACCAGGCGTCTCTCCTCCTTGGGAGGAGAACAAGAGGTGGGTATTAACCCGGTAACAGACTTGTCAAGTTTCAAAAACTCGACAAGTCTTCCATAAAAATTAGCCATCTCCAGCCATTCGGATTGGTCAAATTCGTTTTTATATTGACCACCAATTGGATAATTTCACCAGCTATGATCCGATCCCTATATATCAAAAATTTTGCTCTGATCGACGAGCTGGAGGTCACCTTTGAGGAGGGGCTGAACATCCTGACCGGGGAGACCGGGGCCGGCAAATCGATCATCGTCGGTGCGCTCAACATGATTCTCGGTGAGCGCGCCGATACCGATGTGATCCGCCGCGGCACCGACAAGGCGATCGCCGAGGGAATCATCCGCGTGGATGATCTGGATAAGATCAGCGATCTTCTGACCGAAAACGCTGTCGAGCGCTCCAAAGAGCTGATCCTCCGGCGTGAGATTCGCGACACCGGCAGCCGCGCCTTTATCAACGACACCCCGGTAAACATATCGGTGCTTAAGGAGGTGGGCGACTACCTGGTTGACCTTCACGGCCAGCACGATCACCAGCTGCTGCTGCATGAGGAGAATCATCGGGGGGTGGTCGACGGCATCCGTGAGGTGAAACCGGAGCTGAACCATTACCGGGAGAGCTACCGGGAAGTGAGCAGCCTGAGGCAGGAACTGAAGAAGTTGAAAGCCCGTGAAGAGGAACTGCAGGAGAAGCTGGAGCTGTACCGTTTCCAGGCCAGGGAGCTGGAAGAGGCCGACCTGGATCCGGATGAGGAGGAGCGGCTGGAAGCGGAGATGAATCTGCTGGACAACGCCGAGGAGCTGGAACAGAAAGCGCAGGCGATCGTGGAACTGGGCAGCGAGGATGAGATCAATGTGATGGATCTGCTAAACACCATCAAGCTGCACCTCGAGGATATCGCCCGCATCGAGCCGGAGTTCGAAAGCTACCTGGAGGAGGTCTCTACAGCCCGGATCAGCGTCCGGGAGATGATCACCTTCACCGAGCGGTACCGCTCCAACATCGAGTTCAACCAGGCGCGGCTCGAGGAGCTGCGCAACCGGCAGTCGGAGCTCAACCGCCTGCGCAAAAAATACAACCGGTCGATACCGGAGCTGATCGAGTATCTGTCCGAGATCAAGCAGGAGCTGAACCTGGCCGAAAATTTTGATATGGAGATCGAAAGGGTCCAAAAGAAACTGGATCTTAAGACCGAAGAGTTGAAAACAAAGGCCGTGGGGCTGCATCAAAAACGAAAAGAGGTCGGGGAAAAACTCTCTGCTGAGATTGTCGATGAATTGAAGAACCTGGGCATACCCTACGCCCGGTTCAGGGTGGCCGTGGAGTGGTTGGAATCCGACTCGGGATGGATCAGCATCGACGGCACTCCGGTGGACTGTACGGCCCGGGGATGCGACGAGGTCTATTTTCTGATATCCACCAATAAAGGCGAGGAGCTGAAACCGCTGGCCAAGATCGCCTCCGGCGGAGAGATCAGCCGGGTGATGCTGGCACTCAAATCGATCGTGGCGCGTGAGCAGAGTTTACCGGTCATGATCTTTGACGAGATCGACACCGGGATCGGCGGACCGATTGCCGAAAAGGTGGGCCGTACGATGAGAAAGCTGTCCGACCGCTGCCAGATTATCGCCATCACCCACCAGCCACAGATCGCCAGCCAGGCTCACCGGCATTACCGCATCGAGAAAGTGGAGGAGCAGGAACGGATGGTAACCCGTATCATTCCCCTTTCCAACAGCGAGCACATCAAGGAGGTGGCCAGCCTGATGAGCGGAGAGCAGATCACCGATGCCGCTCTTAAAAGCGCGCAGGAGCTGATCGAAAAAAATACCTTCCAGAACTGACACCAGATACCGGTTGTAGACCGAACGTACCGGGACGCTCTCCCTGTTATCCTATGAAATGAGATGCTTTCAACCAAGTCAACGGTTAGATGGAGCAATATTCCGAACGATTCATAGTGCTGGTGAATGACGCGGAAAACCGCATTGAACAGATCTCGCCGCAACAGCTGTATGAAAAGCTGGATGATGCGGATGATGAAGTGCGGATTTTCGACATCCGGCCTCAGGAGAAGTGGAAAAGCACCCGGATCGCAGGCGCCGAACATTTAAACCGGGGAATCATCGAACGGGAAATCCACAACCATATCAAGGATCCCGAACAGGAGTTTATTCTCTACAGCGAGGAGGGGCACCTTTCTGCCCTGGCTGCCGACAACCTGCAGAAGATGGGGTACCATCATGTCAAAATCCTGAAAGGCGGGTTTCGGGCGTGGAATGAAGCGGGATTGCCCTTCCAGAAAGAGGAAGCCTGAATCCGATATAATTTGACCGGTTTGCCGGGCAGAGATATATTTTATGCATATCCGGTAAATATTTCAGGAACCGAATGTCGGTACGGTACACACATATCGCAATGTATGGAATTGCTTTGGCCCTTCTGGCCATACTGCTCGATCTTTTGAACTACTACTACCTGGTACGCATTTTCTCACCTGAATTTTACATCGTATGTATCGCCCTCTTCTTTGCCGCTGTAGGTGTTTGGGTTGGCCGCAAGCTTACCTCGAACGATTTCAAATCAAGCCCGTTCAGTCAAAACAAAAAAGCGCTGGCGGAACTCGAAATCACCGACCGCGAGCTGGAGGTGTTGAAACTGATCGCTGCCGGATACTCCAATCAGCAGATCGCCGATCAACTCTACATTTCCATTCATACCGTCAAAAGCCATGTCTCCAGCCTGCTGGACAAGATGAACGTAAATCGGCGAACCCAGGCAATTCGCAAGGCCCAAAAACTGCAGCTGATACCCTGAATTCTCCCTCTTTAGGACGAATTGCTGAAATTCATACTTTCGGGTGATGTGGATGGTAACTCTATTGCATAATATGAATGCGGTGCTAATTCAACCAGATCATGATAATTGACGAATTGGCACTACCGATATAGTTTTTCAACTATGTATAAATCCTCAGAAACAATAAAAATCATGAACAGAATAATTTGGGTTTACGGAAGTATTGCAGGGGCTATCGTTATCGGCATCATCATCGGGTCGATGCTTCTTTTCGGGGCGGAATCGGCGATGGCGGGTTCGGCGTGGCTGGGCTATCTTATCATGATCATTTCGCTCTCGCTCATCTTCTTCGGTGTTAAAAACTACCGGGATGAGGAGCTGGGTGGCGTGATCGGTTTCGGGAAGGCATTTCTGGTGGGATTGGGTATTGCAGCAGTAGCCGGATTGGTTTATACCGGTATCTGGGAGATCTACCTGCAGGCCTCCGGCCACAATTTTATCGATACTTATGTCGAAATTCAGATGGAGCAACTGCGTGAAAGTGGAGCCACCGGGGAGACGATTGCGATGGAACAGGAAAAGATGGAACAGTTTAGCGAGATGTACCAAAATCCGTTGTTCAGATTAGCCATCACCTTTATGGAAATATTCCCGGTGGGATTGATTATCGCTCTGATCAGCGCCGCCCTGTTGCGAAAAAGCGAATTTCTGCCGGCAGGACCCTCATAATTGAAGGAGTCCGTAGTCTTTTATTATAACTGTATCCCAATTAGACGTTAACCTTAATACTAGTATATGCGGCAACACCTCCCGACCCCCGGCGGCGGTAATGATTTTGTCTCCTGTCCCGGCCTGACCGCCTACCCAAACCGGAAGTGAAGCAGAACGGGTCTCCCCTTGAGGGGAGTGTCAGCCTGTTGGCTGACGTGGGGTGTACAAACGGAACGTGTGCAATACGGGGCCTGACTAATCCCGCCTTCGGCATTCCGACGGGTAAGGGAAATCAGCGGCGGTGGAGTATCTTCTAACTATCTACGATATGAACTATACCTTCCGGGCGATGAGCTCCGCCGGGTGATATGCCTTCCGGCCGGTGCCGTCCCTGATCTGGTGCCGGCAGGAAAAGCCCGGTGCACAGATCAACGCATCCTCATCGGTTTCACGCAGAGCGGGAAACAGGGCCAGCTCGCCCATATTCATGGAGATCTCATAGTGGTCGGCCTCATAACCGAAGCTGCCCGCCATCCCGCAACAGCCGGTATCAAGCTCCACCGGCTGATAACCGGCCAGCTCCAGCGACTTTCGGGTGGGTTCCATACCCACCAGCGCCTTGGCATGGCAGTGCCCGTGCAGATACACTTTATCCCCGGCAGCCGGGTCGATGCCCCTGTCCTCAAGGATCCCGGCAGCAAACTCCTCGAAGAGAAAGCTGTTTTCCGCCACGGCCTGGGCTGCATCCCGCAGGTCGGCACCGCACAGGTCGGGATACTCATCTCGCAGGGTGAGCAGCTCCGAAGGTTCCAGTCCTATGATAGGCAGGCCTTCGTCGACCCATCCCGCCAGCCGAGGAATATACTTCCGGGCCAGCACTTTGGCTTTTTTCACCAAGCCCTTGGAGAGCTGTGTGCGGCCCAGCGCCAGAATCTCCGGTACTATGACCCGGTATCCCGACTGCTCCAGAAACTGCACGGCTGCCTTCCCCACCTGCGGCTCATGATAATTGGTGAAAAGATCGACCAGCAGCACCACCAGGTTCTCTTTTTGTGGTGCATCTTCCCGCTTATTGAACCAGTTACCGAAGGTTTCCGGGGCAAAGGAGGGAAGATCGCGGGCCGGATGCACGTTAAAAAACTGTTTCATCAACTCCTTGCCCACCGGGGAATGTATCAACCGGTTGGTCACTTCCGGCAGGATGGCGGCCAGCGGATAGAATCTTGCGGCCTCCCCGAAAAACCGTTCCGACAGGGAGATCCCGTTTTGTTCATGCCAGCCCTGCATGAACTCCGCCTTCATCCGCGCCATATCCACATTGGCGGGGCATTCACTTTTGCATCCTTTGCAGCTGATACAGAGATCCAGCGCATCATAAAGTTCTTCCGATCCGAACGCATCCCGGCCGCGACCCGAAAACAGCTGGCGGAACAGGTTGGCCCGCCCCCTTGTACTGTCTTTCTCCTCCCTGGTAACCATATAGGAGGGGCACATGGTGCCGCCGCTCTCGGCCAGCTTGCGGCAGACTCCCGCACCATTGCAGAGCTCAATGGCATTTTCGAACCCCCGCTCCCTGTGCCATCCGAATTCCGTCTCGACAGCCGGTACACTGTATCCGGGCGAGTAGCGCAGCTGCCGGTCGATCGGTTTTGGATCTACGATCTTGCCGGGATTAAAGAGATGATCGGGATCCCACAACTCCTTTACCTGCTGCAGAATTGGTAACATCTCGATACCCAGCACCTTCTCGATATAGGGCGAGCGGGCCCGGCCGTCGCCGTGCTCGCCGGATAACGATCCGCCGTATTTGGCCACCAGCTCTGCCACCTCCTCGGCCATCGCTTTCATCTTTTCAACCCCTTCATGGGTCTTGGTGTCGATCACCGGGCGCAGGTGCAGTTCCCCCACCGAGGCATGGGCGTAGAACACACAATTTGTCTCGTATCTATCGAGCAGCTGTTGAAATTCCTCCACATAATCGGGTAGATCCTGTACCCTGACCGCCGTATCCTCGCAAAATGAGGGTGAACGCTCCTCGGCCCCCAAACCCATCAAAAGCCCCAGCCCCGCCTTTCTCAATTC
>JAWVYR010000182.1:0-5787 GCA_033722635.1 Balneolaceae bacterium
AAGTCCGAATTACCATAGATCTGCCGGAAGAGTTTCCTCCGGTCTCAAATTATGATGCCGAGCTGCATGGTTTGGGATTCAGTACGGCGAGCCCGGTTCTCAGAATCCTGTTCACAAACAATCGACGTACAGATACCTATCTGTACGGAGAATTGAGAGACCTGGTGATCGATAATGTCAGGATAGATGTGGATGTCGACGGGGTTAAAAATCTGATTATTCAAAACGAATTAGGGGTCCAGGATCCGGCCAAACCGTTTATGCCTTTTGGCCCATCTCCGAGCAACGGTGCTGCATGGTACGTCGGAAGCAATGAAGTTTTCAGCAAGGACCTTAAAACGCTGACGCTGAATGTCGAATGGCACGATTATCCCAAATCCAAATTGCAGGAGTATTACAATTACACTTCTGACGGAAGCTTAATAAAAGATGGTAGCTCCGACGAGCCGCTGTCTAACAGTGATTTTAACGCCAATATTAGAATTCTTCGGAACGGGGAGTTTGTAAAAGGGGAGGATGGTCAGGCGTTATTTCCGGCCAGTCTAGATAATGCTGATGACCTTGTCAGCGAATCCACTGAATTTTCAATCGGGCGCGATCCCGAACTGCCTGAACAGTCCGCTTACACTGTCGACAGCAACCGGGGCTTCATCCGGATCGAGCTCCAGGGTCCGGAAATCGCCTTCGGCCACAAGGTCTATCCCCGGCTGCTGATGCAGGAGCTTGCCGATAACGGGGGCACCATACCCGTGGAGCCCTATACACCCAAAGTCAAAAGCCTGACGCTGAACTACACATCAGAGGCGGTATTCTCACCGTCATTCGGCGCCGGGATGGAGACCGATCAGTTCTATCACCTGCTTCCTTTCGGCAGGTTGAAAAAAATTCCCGCAACGGCGGAAGAGTCCGGCGATATCTTCCTGGCTCCCCAGTTTGCAGAGATGGCCGACGGCAAAAGGATCGACTTTGAAGGGATCTTATATATAGGATTAAAAAATCTGTCCCCACCGCAACAGCTTTCTCTCCTTTTTAAAATGTCGGAAGGTAGTGGCGATCCCGGGCTGGATCCGCCTGCTGTTTACTGGTATTACCTGGCCAATAGACAATGGCAGCGATTCGAACCCCGGGAGATCGTGTCTGATGCCACCAACGAACTGCTGGAAACCGGATTATTAAAACTGGATATACCGGAAGGTGCGGGAGGGGAAACTACAATCTTGCCAGGAGAACTTACCTGGATCAAGGCCGCCATAACCAAAAACGCTCCGGCGGTCAGCAGTGTAATAGCCGTCCATGCCCAGGCACTCGCTGCAGAATTCGTCGACCGCAATAATGATCCCACATTCCTGGGAACCTCCCTGCCTCCGGAGTCGATCGGTACGCTGAAGGAGAAACAAGCTGCGGTGAAAAAGGTCAACCAGCCCTATGCATCCGAAGGGGGCAAGGTGGCCGAAACCGATAACGGCTTTCACCGCCGCACCAGCGAACGTCTTCGCCACAAAGAGCGCGGCATTACGATTTGGGATTATGAACGGCTGGTGCTGCAGCATTTTCCCTCGATCTACAAAGCCAAATGCATCAACCATTCCACCTATGGGCTGGATACCAACGGGGGGACAATGGATACCGAATTTGCACCGGGTTATGTAACCGTCATCGTTATACCGGATCTGTCCGATAAGACAGCATTTGATCCTCTCAAGCCCAGGGCAAGCCTCGGAAAACTGAAGGAGATAAAATGTTTTCTGAAGAAGCGGCTATCAGTTTTTGCAGCGGAGAATCTGGATGTTTCAAATCCACTCTTCGAACAGGTGCAGGTTGAGTTCAATGTGGAATTCAGGGAGGGGCGGGATGAAGGATATTACCAGAAGCAGCTGGTGGAGGACATTGCCGCATTTCTTTCGCCTTGGGCCTTCAGGGAGGGAGAGGATATCGTTTTCGGGGGAGCGATTCACAAATCCGTGATTCTTAATTTCGTGGAAGAGCGTCCATACGTTGATTTCGTAACTGAATTCAGAATGCATCACTTTATACGTGAGAAAAGTCAAAACAGCGATGTGAATGAGATCATCGCCTCTGAATCCCGTTCAATTCTGGTATCCCACGATACGCACATCGTCAACGGCAATCTAATTCAGGGAATCTGATGGACCGGTCAGCTACCATATCAAAATTCCTGAAGTTGGATGAGAGCCGGAACTACGAGCAGCTCCGTGAGGAGGGTCTGAAGCATATAGAACGCCTTTCCAGCAATATATGGACCGATTACAATGTGCATGATCCGGGTATCACCCTGCTGGAGCTGCTGTGTTATGCGATCACCGACCTGGGATATCGAACCGCATACGATATTAAGGATTTGCTTGCGGATAGTTCGGCGGTTTCTCCGCCTACCGACCATCAGTTTTATACCGCCCGGGAGATCCTTACCTGCAACCCGGTAACGATTGAGGATTTCAGAAAACTGCTGATCGATATACGCGGGGTGAAAAACGCCTGGCTGGAGCCGGGAGCGGAAAATTCACAGCCGCTCTTCCTGAACTGCAAAAGGAGTGCAATTGAATACAGCTCAAATGATGATAACAGCCGGTTTAAACTCAGGGGGCTGTACACGGTGACGCTGGAGTTGGATGAGGATCCCAAGCATGGCGACCTCAATCACTATCAGTACTCGATGTTACTGAATCCCGAAGATGAAAGAGATGAAGAGATCATCGTTGGTCTCCCGGACTGGAGCCGATGGATGGCAACGGGATTGCGGCCGGATGAGATGGAGTCGGTTGATATTCAGAATATCCATGATATAAACCGGTTTGACTTTGAAGCAGAAGTGGTGATAACGACTGCGGACGGTTCTGTTAAACTTCCGGCCTGGATCAAGACCACGCAAAAGGGCGTAGACCCAAATACACTGAAAGATCAATTTAAGGAGGAGTCGGTCTACTTCCGCTATCGAACCAAACTGCGTAAAGCACTGCGGATAGCCTGGTGTGCTCATGACCGTCTGCATCAGCACCGAAATCTCTGTGAGGATTACCATCATTTTCGAGGAATAGAGATCGAGAAAGTTTCGGTATGCAGCGATATCCGGGTAACCAATGAGGCGAATATCGAAAAGATCCTGGCGAAAATTTTCTTTGCATTGAAAAGGCACCTGGCGCCCGATGTAAAAATCTATTCTCTGGAGGAGATGATCGACAAGGGAAGGGCA
This sequence comes from Balneolaceae bacterium, assembly GCA_033722635.1. Classification (GTDB taxonomy): domain Bacteria; phylum Bacteroidota; class Rhodothermia; order Balneolales; family Balneolaceae; genus JAWVYR01. The sequence continues at coordinate 3,212 of JAWVYR010000182.1, forward strand.
GTCGATGAGATTTTCGAAGGTCCTCCGCTGGATCATGGATTTATCGATTCCGAAGAGTTGGAGCGATCTGAGATAGTAGCACTTTGTGAAGAATCAACGAAGAGGGAAAAGAAAAAGATCTATGCATCCGACCTGATCCGGATTATGATGGATGTGGATGGAGTGAAGGCGGTTGACAACCTGGTGCTCGGCAGTACCTATCGGGGTGAAATTCTACAGGACAAAGTCGAATGGTGCCTCGAGATCGGAGCGAACAGATTTCCACGGCTGAATATGGATGAATACGACATCATGTTCTACAAGGAAAACATCCCCTATAAACCCAACCGCGGGAAAGTTTATGAATATTTGATGCAGATGGAGTTGGGGGAAAGAGGCTCGAAATATTCGAGTGAGGAGGATCATGATTTTGAAATTCCCGGAGGTACGAATCGCCTGGCCGCCAATTATATCAGTATACAGGAACATCTTCCGATAACCTACGGGACCGGCAGCAAGGGGATCCCCGGTGTCTTGACCAAGGAGCGGATCGCCCAGTCCAAGCAGCTCAAGGGTTATCTCACCTTTTACGATCAGCTGCTTGCCAACTACCTGGCACAGCTGGCCAATGTAAAAAATCTATTTTCATTTTCGCCCGATATCACTCAAACTTATTATTATCAGCTTCTTTACAGTCTTCCGAAAGGGTTCACCTTTCCTGATGACGATCCCGGGAGTGAACAGCTGTTTTCCAACCTCGAATCCCCCCGTATACATCAATTGATCAGGGATTTCATTGAAACAGAGTATCCCAACCCTGTTACCGACATAGATGACTTTTCAACCTTGCGTGACCGGTGGAAGAGCTACAAGAAGAAAACGGGCCTGGATGATACCGCCTCGACCCATTTTGTAAAAAGCCTGGATGCTATCACCGAGGACCGGGCGACGTTTGAAGATCGGCGGAACCGATTTTTAAATCATCTGCTGGCGCGTTTCGGCGAAAGCTTCACCGATTATGTATTGATGATCTATTCCATTGCCGACGCAGAAGGGCATGGAGAAACGAGGGATGCCGATGAATTGATCCATGACAAGGAGCAGTTTCTCATAGATTATCCGGTTATATCGAGCGAGCGGGGCAAGGGGTATGACTATCGAGATGAAAACAATCTGTGGGATACCGACAATGTATCCGGATTTTCAAAACGCATCAGCCGATTGCTCGGCATCGAGCGCTACAACCGGAGGACTCTCACCTGTAAACCGGTTGATGAACTTTTTGAGCGATTTAAAAATGAGGAAACCGGTGAATGGAGGTTCAGGCTGCTGAACCAGGAAGGGGATATCGTGCTGCGCAGCGAGGGATACACCCGCAAGAGCAACCGGGAAAATGGAATAGAATCGGTGATGACACACGGAATTGATGAAAAATATTACGAGAAACATATATCGAGTGACGAACGCTTCTATTTCAACCTGGTTGCCGTGAACGGGGAGATCATCGGTAACAGCCGTATGTATGACCGGGAGAGGGAGAGAGACCGGGCGATCGCATCTATGATTGCCGACCTTCGGGGGAAATGTAACAGGGAGGGATTCTACCTGGTGGAACATATTCTATTGCGTCCGGAAAGTGACGCGGATAACCCCTTGCCGGTGTGCGTAAAGAAAAATTGCAACGATTGCCCGGGGTTCAAGGATCCCTATTCGTTCCGCATATCGCTGATTATTCCTTACTGGCCGGACCGCTTCGACAACATGGCTTTTCGTCGCTTCTTTGAAAAAACCGCCAGGCGGGAAGCACCCGCCCACGTGCACCTCAAGATCTGTTGGGCGGACCAGGAGGATATCGAAAAATTTGAGAATGTCTACAAACCCTGGCTGAAAAGTAAAGCCGGAAACACCTCCGCCGCGGACCGCTCCGAAGCCCTGAACAACTTGATCGATGTGATGAATCAGATTCGCAGCGTATATCCCGTCGCTACACTGCATGATTGCGTGGAGGAAGCCGATGAAAATCCTCTGCTGCTCGACAACACCGCCTTGGGAACCTTTAAACCGGAATAACATGAACATGACCAATCCCGTATTTACCATTTTTGAAGAAGACCAGGTACTGACCGCGCAACATCTCAATGAACTGCGTACCTATCTGGATCACCAGGACCGACTGACCAGAACGCATCTGATAGGCATAGGAATTCTTTGCGGGTTGGAAGTGAAGAATCCCGATCATCAGACCATCCGTATTACCAAAGGGGTTGGCATCACCTCGGGTGGCCACCTGATCCATCTGCCGGAGAAGAACTGCACCCATATCCGCAGTTACTCCGATCCCAAAACCATGGTGCCCGAAAGTGATGATCAGCAAGCGGGCATCTACCAGCATTTCAGAATCGATAACAACGGGCAGCAGATTCAATTGTGGGAGTTGTTAACCGAGGAGGAAGAAAAAGATATCGATGATACCGACACCCACCGCATCGACCTGGACAACGGGATTACCATCACCGAAGAGGGAACCGATATTGTCGTTGATTTCACCCAATTCTGCGTACTGCTGTATCTGGAATTGGAAGATGAGGACCTGGAGG
>JAWVYR010000183.1:0-5738 GCA_033722635.1 Balneolaceae bacterium
ATCGGTCACCGGCAGCAAGGCCTGGAATCGTTTTTTTGATGAAACGCTCGGCGCCGCCCGGTTCGAACTGGAAGGGGAGGAGGTGACCGAGCAGGAGGCGTTGAGTAAACTGCATGAACCCGATCGGGAGCTTCGGGAAAAAGCCCATGTCTCGCTTACCGATACCTTCCGGGAGCTGAGCCGGACATTGACCTTTATTTTCAATACGCTGCTGGCCGACAAACAGGTTAATGACCTGCTTCGGAACTATGAAAGCTGGATTTCATCGCGCAACCTTTCCAATGAGATTGCAGATGAGACGGTTGAAATTCTCGTTGACGCAGTGACGAACCGGTATTCGCTGGTGCAGCGCTTTTACCGGCTGAAAAAAAAGCTTCTGGGATACGATACGCTGTACGACTATGATCGCTACGCTCCGCTGCTGGAGAATCAGAAGAAGATCGAGTGGGAGGAGGCCCGGGAGATGGTGCTGAACTCTTACAGCGAATTTCATCCGGAGATGGGCACGATCGCAGGGAAATTTTTTCAGAACAACTGGATCGATGCGGCGATTCGCAGCGGCAAACGGGGTGGGGCCTATGCTGCCAGCACAGTTCCCTCGGTGCATCCCTATGTGTTCATGAACTTCGACGGCAAGATCCGGGATGTGCAGACCCTCGCCCACGAGCTGGGCCACGGGGTTCACCAGTATCTTGCGCGGGAGCAGGGAATCCTGCAGGCTTCCACGCCGCTGACCACGGCCGAAACCGCCTCCGTATTCGGGGAGATGCTTGTCTTCCAGAATTTGATGCGGTCGCTGGACGATCCCCGCGAAAAGCTTGCGCTTCTGACGGGAAAGATCGATGACACGATCGCCACCGTCTTTCGGCAGATCTCCATGAATCGTTTTGAGGATGCGATGCACACGGCGCGCAGGGAGGAGGGGGAGCTAACCACCGACCGTTTCAGTGAGCTCTGGCGGGAAAAGCAGGAGCAGCTCTACGGGGATTCGGTTGAGCTGACCGACAGCTACAGCCTCTGGTGGTGCTACATACCCCATTTTCTGCACACCCCCGGATATGTCTATGCATATGCATTTGGAGAATTGCTGGTTTTGGCTTTATATGAGGAGTACACCCGAAGCCAGAACGGTTTTTCAGAAAAATATCTCGAACTGTTGCGCGCCGGCGGTTCTGACTGGCCGGAGAATCTGGTCAGGAAAGTGGGACTGGATATCAACCAGGCCGGTTTCTGGGAGAAAGGATTGGCGGCGGTAGAAAAGATGGTGGAGCAGGCGGAATCACTGGCTAAACAGCTATCATAGGCAAGAATGTAAACAGGGATGGATTCTTACGCACAGGCACGTCAGAAAGAACGATCAAACGCCGAAATCATGGGCCAGAAGCGCCAGGAGAAGGCGCTGAGGGAATTCAAGCAGGTGCTGGAAGATCTGGTCTACCTGCTTCGGAGCGCCACCGGTATGGAAACGGTTTACCTCTACTGGATCAACCGGTCCCGGGAACAGTTTGTGATGGAGACCAAATCCACCTCTCTCGAAAATGTGATGTTCCAGGACCGGGTCGCGTTTGCCGATCATTATCTGGATCAGTACAAAAATATCACCGAGCCGCACGGCATCACGATAGGCGATCAGATTAACGCAGAAGCGCTTGCCCACTATTATGATGAGGTTCCGGTCAGTTATATCACGCTTCTCCCCTTTCTGAACAACGGTGAGACGGTGGCGATCACTGTACTCGAGTCGAGCGATCAGATTTTTAGCGACGATCGCAGCGAGGTGATCTACGCCTACATCAATGCGCTGCGCAATGTGCTGAATACCTATCTGGAGATCAGCGACTTGTATCAGAAACAGGAGGAGTGGGTCGATTATGAGAGCTCCCTGGAGGTTTTTGATGCAAAAGTTCACCACGCCGAATTGATCAGGCGTACCATGAACACCATGCAGGGCTTTCTCCAGAAGGGGGGCGTGTCGTTCATCGCGAACTGTATGAACAGTTGGTGTAACATAGCCAATTCGGGAAGCGCAAATCTGGCTCCCCCGATCGGACTGCCACTGGAAGCCCGCACGATCTGCTACGAGGCCCTGCAGAAAGGGAAGCCGGAGTTTGCCATCCATTTCAATCATAATCCCAAGCGCATTTCGCCGCGGGAGAAATTCACCGAGGGGGCCTCGCTGGCTATACCGGTGATCATGAACGACCGGCGGCAGGGGGTCTTCCTGGCTTATGATGAAAATCCGCTGATATTCAAGGAGTCCACCAAGCATAAACTGATCAACATGGTCCGGATCGCCGGGCTGAAGATTCAGGCCGAAAACAGGTCGCTGGACCCGGAGGAAAATATCTTCACCAACCAATATGAATCGCTCCTGCCCGATATGTGGGAGCGAACCGTGGATGCGGAACTGCAGCGTATCAGGGCGGACCTTTCCAGTTTCCATACCTGGTTCGGGTTGATAACGCTATCCAACCTGCCCGCCATCCGCACCAAACTCCGGATGGAAGACCTGGATCAGCTGCGCAAAGATCTTTCGGTGAAGTTCAATCCTGGGCGCCGCGGGATCCCCGGTGTGATCGGTTTCAACTCGGACTATGTCTACACCTTCATCATCCAGAGCAATGATGAGAAAGCGGTAGGCAACTGGACCCGGGCATTGAAGGAGGAATTGAAGGAACCCTTTGAACTGAGCAACGGCAACCAGGTTAAAACAGGGATCAAAGTGGGATACACTACCCTCAATGCCGAACATAATGATGCCTATCAGGTGTTGTCGGAAGCCAAGGCGGCGCTCACGCGTGCGGTCAGGACGGGCACTGCTGGCGACGGTAGCGGCGGGCAGGGATGATGGGGAACGTCTACCTGATCGTGATCGACGGGCTCGGTGTGGGAGCTCAGGAGGATGCCGATCGTTATGGGGATGAAAACTGTAACACCCTGGGACATGTGGTCGAGGCCACCGGTTGCCGGCTGCCCAATTTCCAGCGTCTCGGTTTGGGGAATATCCTGCCGCTGGAATCGGTGCCGCCCACCGGTGAACCGCTGGCTGCCTGCGGAAAGATGAGGGAGATCTCCAGTGGCAAAGATTCGACGACCGGACACTGGGAGCTTGCCGGCGTGGTGATGGAGGCCCCTTTTCCCACCTATCCCGAAGGTTTCCCGGATGAAGTGATCGACCCGTTCTGTGAAGGCATAGGGGCCGACCGGGTGCTGTGTAACCGGCCCTATTCGGGCACCGAGGTGATCGCCGATTACGGCGAGAAACATCTGGAGAGCGGTGATCCGATCGTCTATACCTCAGCCGACAGCGTATTTCAGGTGGCGGTACATCAGGATGTCGCGACGATCGAAACCCTGTATGACTGGTGCCGTTTCGCCCGAAAAGAGATACTCGTCGGGGAGCATGGAGTAGGCCGGGTTATCGCCCGACCTTTTGTGGGAGAGCCCGGATCTTTTGAACGCATATCGGATCAGCGCAAGGATTTTTCCCTGCAGCCCCCCGCGGAGAACCTGATTGCCCAGCTGCAAACCGCCGGGATAAAGACCTATTCGATCGGCAAGGTGGTCGACCTCTTTGCCGGGCAAGGCTTTACTCAGTACCGTAAAACTGATCACAATGCGGAAGGGATCGCACAGCTGTTAAGCCTGATGCGGGCGGCGGAGGAGAGTTTTGTGTTCACAAATCTTATCGACACCGACCAGAAATACGGGCATCGACTGGATCCCGAAGGGTTCGCTGCCTGCCTGCAGGAGATCGACCGCTCCTTGCCAGTGATGCTGGAACGGCTCTCGGGGAAGGATCTACTGATCATTACCGGCGATCACGGCAATGACCCCACCGTGCAAAGTACCGACCACAGCCGCGAGTTTGTACCACTGCTTGTATACCCGGCCTCGGCGGCAGAAAAGCTCGATCTTGGAACGCGAGATACCTTCAGCGATGTTGCCTGTTCTGTTGGACAGTATTTTGGAATCGAGCATTCGTTTCCCGGCCGATCGTTTCTGAAGGGCGGGTGAAAAGTCCGGCAAATGCTATTTAGGATTTGCTGGAAAAAATTATATTTTATAGAGATTTTAGGGTATTCAGGAGCAACATAACTTCCTTATATTCGTTTATATTCACTCAATCAGCAATCAGGATGACGGAACAAGAGGACGGCGCTGTTATCCGTTACCCGGTGTTTTCAAGTCTTGATCGACCTCATTAATCAACCTTAATCCAAAACGAACAAAACCCGTGGCAAGAAGTTCAGGTATCTCTACACGCGAATCCGAGTCGCTAGACCGCTATTTACAAGAGATAGGAAAAGAGAAGCTCATCACTCCGGAAGATGAGGTACGGCTGGCCAAGCAGATTCAGAAGGGAAGCCAGAAAGCCCTGGAAGAGCTGACCAAAGCCAATCTCCGTTTTGTGGTATCGGTGGCCAAACAGTATCAAAACCAGGGTCTGTCACTGGGTGATCTGATCAACGAAGGCAATCTGGGGCTGATCAAAGCGGCCAAACGGTTCGATGAGACACGGGGTTTCAAGTTTATCTCCTATGCCGTATGGTGGATTCGCCAGTCGATTTTGCAGGCACTGGCCGAGCAGAGCCGAATTGTACGGCTGCCACTGAACCGGGTCGGGGCCTTGAACAAAATCGGAAAAGAGCTTTCGAAGCTTGAGCAGGAATATGAACGGGTCCCGTCAGCGGCCGAACTGGCCGAAAGCCTGGACATGACGGTTTCGGAAGTGGCCGATACCCTCAAGATCTCGGGCCGTCATCTGTCGGTCGATGCACCCTTTGCCCAGGGCGAAGACAACCGACTGCTGGATGTGTTGGAAAACGAAGAGACCCCTGATCCCGACAACGACCTGATGGGGGAATCCCTGAAGGTGGAGATCGAGCGGGCCCTATCCAAACTGACCAACCGTGAAGGGGAAGTGATTCGCCTCTACTTCGGTATTGGCCGTGAGCATTCGCTCACCCTCGAGGAGATCGGTGAGCGATTCGATCTGACCCGCGAACGGGTACGGCAGATCAAGGAGAAAGCGCTGCGCAAGCTTCGTCATCATAATCGCAGTGCTGCTCTGCGCGCCTATCTGGGATAGATATATACCGAATCCCGGATCTACATCAAATTGATTTGAAAGCAGGCTGTGCGGCCTGCTTTTTTATTTATACGATCCCTCCTTACATTGCTCTGTATATATGTTGAATGTTCTGGAACGTTATCTGTGCGTATGAGGTACCTGCTTTCCATACTACTTGTCCCGCTCATGCTGCCGATTGCTTCGGATGCGCAGATACTGCCCTTTCGCACTTATTCCATCGAGAACGGCCTGAGCGAGTCGGTGGCGAACGATATGCTGCAGGACGCCGACGGGTATATCTGGGTGGCCACCGGATACGGGCTGAATCGATTCGACGGTCATAATTTCAGAAATTATTTTGAGGAGAACGGGCTGCTGAATAACAAGATCCAGTCGCTGTATCAGGATCGGGAGGGGCGGCTCTGGATCGGCACCAATGGCGGGGTCAACGTGATCGAAGGGGACAGCATCAGGACGCGGGAGGTGCTGAACCCGCTTCGGCGGAGTACTATCCTGGAGATCATTGAGGATTCGCAGGGTGAATACTGGTTTGCTACCGACGGCCAGGGGGTATGGCACCTGGATGGTGCAGGACAGTTGACCCAGTATTCCACCGTTCACGGGCTGGTTAATGACCGTGTTCGCGACATCATCGAAGACGAGG
>JAWVYR010000184.1:0-5720 GCA_033722635.1 Balneolaceae bacterium
CTCACTTCTCACATCTATACGCTCAATTCCTCAGCGGTTTTCCCTTCTTCAGCATATGTTCGATCCGCTGATGCGTCCGCTCATCCCGGAGCAGTTCGAAAAAAGCCTCCCGCTCCAGCTTCAGTAAATATGCTTCGGGCACATCGTGCGGCTCACTGAGATCGCCACCACTCATCACCCAGGCCACTTTATCCGCCACCACCTTGTCGTAGTCGGTGATATATCCCGACTCATGCATGATATACAACATCACCCTCAGGTTGCTCAACCCCTCTTTGCCCATCACCCTGATCATCGGGCGTTTGGGCGGTCGGTAACCGATATCGGCCATCGTCCGGGCTTCCTTTTTGGCCGATCCCAGCAGCAGATCCCGGTTCATCACAATATCGTCGGATTCCTTCAGATAACCCAACTGGCGGGCCTGCTCGGCGCTTTCAGAAACCTTGGCCATGCCGATCGTCTTGAATACCTCTCTGACATGAGGAATCGGATCGGAGCTTTCATCCTCGGCCGAACGCTGCATCGAACGCAACAACATCTCTTTGGTGCCGCCGCCGGCCGGCAGTAAACCGACCCCCACTTCCACCAGCCCGCCGTACAGTTCATGATGAGCCACCACCCGGTCGGCGTGCAGCACAAATTCCATCCCCCCGCCGAAGGTTCGCCCGAAGGGAGCCGCTACCACCGGAAAGGGCTGATAGCGAAGGCCCACAGCCACATCCTGAAATCTCCGCGCAGCCTTCTTGACTTCATCCCTGCTCCCCTGCTGCCAGGCCTGCATCGCTTCACTAAGGTTGGCTCCATAGGTGAAGTTGTCGCCGTCATGGCCGATCACCAGGGCATCAAAATCCTGTTTTACTTTTTCGAATGATTGTTCGAGCGTTTCGATCAACTCGAATCCCAGCGTATGGTTTTTGGTGCGAAACTCAAAAAGGGCCACGCCGTCGCCCATATCAAAGAGGCCGGCGCTGTCATTGCCCATCACCTCGTTGTTCTTGCGCTTCAGATGAGCCACTTTCACGGCCCCTTTTGCCGGAGGATCCAGAAACTCCACTGTGCCTGAGGCCAGATTATAAACCTTGTTTTCCTCGTAATCGTAAAACTGTTTGCGGCCCTTTTCCAGCATCTCCAATACCGATTCAGGAACCTCTCGGCCTTCATCCCGCATCCGTTCCACCGATGCTTCCACCCCGATTGCATCCCACCGTTCAAAGGGTCCCAGCTCCCAGTTGAATCCCCATTTCATCGCCCGGTCGATCGATTCGAGCGAGTCGGTGATCTCCGGAATCCGGTTGGCGGCATACAGCAGCAGATCGCAGTGGATCTCCCAAAGAAATGTTCCTGCTTTATCATCCTGGTTGACCAGGTATTTCAGGCGATCTCCCGGCTTAGCAAATTTTTTCTCCGCCTCCGCGGCACTTTCGAATTCGGGATCGATCTGTGATTCATACTCCATCGTTTCCGGATTGATCACCTTGTACTCCTTGCCGGCATCGGTTTTCACCTTCTTGTAGAAACCTTCCCCCGCCTTATTTCCATGCTTGCCCTCCTCCACCATTTTTTTAAAGGCTTTCGGCAATTCGAAGACCTCCTTGCGCTCATCGTCGGGTATACGAGGTACCAGATTCTCGGCTACATGGTTTATCACATCCAGGCCCGACAGGTCAGCCGTTCGAAATGTGGCTGCCTTGGAATAGCCGGTGAGGATTCCGGTCAGATAGTCGATCTCCTCGCCCCGAAAATCTCCGTCGAAAAAATAGGGCATGATGCTGGCCATCGAAAAAATGCCGATCCGGTTGGCTATAAAGTTGGGGGTATCCTTGCATGTCACGATCCCTTTGCCCAGTGTCTTCTCACCGAACCGGGCCATGAAGTTCACCACCTTATCCAAAGTATGATCGGTCGGTATCACTTCCAGCAGATGCATGTAACGGGGCGGGTTAAAAAAATGGGTACCCAAAAAATGCTCTTTGAACGACGCGCTGCATTCCTCCGCAATCTTCCCTATCGGCAGGCCCGAGGTGTTGGAGCTGACAATAGATCTATCACCCCGCAGATCATCCACTCGGCTCATCATCTTTTGCTTGATATCCATTTTCTCTATAATCGCCTCGCAAATCCAGTCGACATCGCTGATCTTTTCCAGATCATCCTCGAAATTGCCATAGGAGATGCGTTCGGCGTACTCCGGCAGGGTCAATGGGGCCGGCTTCATCTTCTTCAGCTTTTTGATATTCTCTTTGACGGTCCGGTTGGGATCCTCCCCGTCATCTTTGAGTTCCAGCAGCAGGACGTCCAGCCCGGCATTCACGCAGTGAGCAGCAATCTGGCTGCCCATGGTTCCGGATCCGAGGATGGCAACTTTTTGTATGGCGTAGGGATTTTTCGGCATCGGTCAACAGGAAATTGAGTGGCGGTTGGTTGTTGTAAGAGGCGTTGAAAAGGTGATCAATCGATCTTCCTAACTTCTCTTTTTTCATCGCCCTCTTCCTCATACATTGAATCGATCACATCTTTGTATCGTTCATTTACCACCGACCGTTTCACCTTCAGTGTAGGAGTTAGCTCACCCTCCTCCACCGTCAGGGGCTCTTCCAGCAGGCGGAATTTCTTGATTTTTTCCCAGGGCGAAAGATCACGATTTACCTTGTCGACCTCCTGCTGAATCCGTTCCTGTACATCTTCCGATTTGGCAAGGTTGTCCGGAACATCAAGTCCCTTGGTTTTAAACCGTTTTTTGACGTTTTCAAAATTGGGGACGATCAGCGCAGAGCAGAACTTACGCTGAAAGCCGACCACTACGGCCTGCTCGATAAATCCGCTGGATGTGAGTGCGTTTTCTATCGGCTGCGGGGCTACAAATTTGCCGGTGGAAAGCTTGAAGACCGACTTTTTCCGGTCGGTGATAAAAAGGTATCCATCCTCATCAATTCTGCCGATATCCCCTGTCTTCAGCCAGCCATCCTCGGTAAAACTCTCCTGCGTCTTTTCCTCATTGCGGTAATACCCCTGCATCACGTGCGGGCCCTTGGTCAGTATTTCCCCATCATCGGCAATCCTGACTTTCACATTTGAGAGCGGCCGGCCCGAGGAACCGACCCGCATATGGTCGGGATCGGTCACCGAGATCACCGGCGAGGTTTCGGTCTGTCCGTATCCCTGTCCGCAATACACCCCCAATGCGTTCATAAAGCAATAGACTGTAGGCGACAGTGCCGCCCCACCGCTGACCATTCCGATCAATCGCCCGCCCATCATCTCGCGTACTTTAGAAAAGAGAATTTTATCAGCGGCGGCATGCAGCAACGCTCCAAAACCGGTAGGGGGATGTTCCGGATCGTAGTTCTCTCCCCGGTTCAACGCCCAGTAATAAAGCTGTTTTTTGATGCCGCTCAGATCCTGGCCCCTGACCTTGACTGCAGTGTGCAGTTTTTCAAGCAACCGAGGGATTGTTGCAAAGAAATAGGGCTTCACATAGGCAAAATCCTCACGTATCTCCTCGAAATTCTCGATGTAGTATATGGGATATCCCAGGCATAGATACATATAGGTAACGGTCCGTTCAAATACATGGGATAACGGTAGGTACGAAAGCATCCGCTCCCCCTCACCTACCTCCGCGTCGAAGGGCACTCGTTCAAGAGAGGCGGTCAGATTGGAAATGAGGTTGTGATGGGTCAGCATCACCCCTTTGGGATCGCCGGTAGTCCCGGAGGTGTAGATCAGTGTTGCCAGGTCATCCGATTCCACCTCCGATTTCAGTTTATCAAAGAGACCGGGTTGTTCTTCATCCAGCCGTTTCCCCTTTTCGAGAATTTGGTCGAAATGCAACAGCTCTTCGTGCTGGGATCCGAAAATCGATATCACCGACTCGATATTTTCAATGCCATCCATCAGGCCTTCGGTCTCGGAGTACAACTCGTCGTTGGATACGATGTGTATCTTGGATTCCGAATTCTCGAGGATATACTTGATCTGCTCCCCGATCATGCTGGTATAGATCGGAACCACCGCCGCCCCGGTCGTAAGGATGGCCTGATCGCAGATCACCCACTCGGCGCTGCTTTCGGCATGCAGGCTCACCTTGTCTCCCCTGCGAACACCCAAATCGTATAACCCCAAAGCAAGATGCCTGGTTTTTTGCCGAAATTCCTCCTTGCCCATTTCGATCCATTCCCCGTTGCGTTTGGTTGCGATATACACTTCTCCGACATGTGCGTCAATTCCATGTGCGACCAACTCCAGAATGGTCTTTGGTTCAGAATCCATATATTGCCACGAAGTTTAATGCAGGGTTGTCCATTTCTCACTCATAATTTAAACGATTGTAACACTTTTGAAAATCTATCCGGAATTTATCTCACTGAATCAGGCAAGAAAAATCTCACTTATCAATTAAGGGGTTTCTGTCATGCAAATAGAGGAAGGGTTGGAGGAAAAAGTCAAACGGTTTCTGAATCAGCGAACCCGCTCCATGGGAGACGCACTCGGCATCCAATTTCTTACATTCGGAAAAGAGGAGGTGTGCGCCTCTATGCCTGTAGATGAGAATACCATTCAACCGTTTGGCATCCTGCACGGCGGGGCTTCGGTGGCCCTGGCCGAGACCGTCGCCTCCATCGGTGCCTGGCTCAACATCGATGAAAAGATCCACTCCACCGTCGGCATCGAGATCAACGCCAACCACCTGAAGTCGGTCAGACCGGGCCAAAGGGTCGAAGCCACGGCCCGTCCTCTGCACCGGGGAAGGCAGGTTCAGGTGTGGGAAGTCCGGATCGAAACTGAAGACGGCAAACCGGTCTGCATATCCCGCTGCACCCTGGCGGTGGTTGAAAACAGAAGATAGCAATCGCGGGCGACGCCGTTGTTGAACCAGCAGGATTAATTAACCAGCTGTCTCATCAGCTTGCGTTTGACCACCGGGAAGAGGGTTTCGTTAAAGGGAATCACCAGGTCGGTATGGCAGGAGAACGTAGCCGGATTGGGCAGCTCCCTGTTTTTCTCGATAAGTTCTAGTTTAATGGAGTTGGGAGAGCGGTGTGCCCGACCCTGGTCAAGAGCATCCAGAAAGCGGGTCTTCAACGAGCGATATTGGTCACTTGAACTGTGAAAAATCGAGATCTCATACCGGTAGAGGATCAGTTTCTCATCCTCGTTGTCCGGCACAAAGAGATAGCCTTCATCGACGTAGCTGGGGACGATACCCACCTCCTCTACTTTGATCTCGTCGTTTACAAACTCATAGATGGTTTTGCCCTCCTCGATTTTCGCCTCGATATAGGGCAGGGCCCATTCGATCAGGTCCTCCACTTTCGACAGGTCGGATCCATCCACAAATACCACCTCGTGCTCGATCACCTTGTTGACAAAATCGATTTTCTTGATACGTTTCGGAAAATTGTTTCGCAGATCCTCGAGGCGGGTTTTGATTTCGATCAGCGTGTTTCTGAGTTCTACCAGATTAGCCAGATGGGGATAGATCCGGTTGCACTGGAAATGCTCGGATATGCGCTTCAGGGCACCCAATACCTTGTATTGGCGCACCTCAAAATCGGACTGTACCTGTATAAAAAGGTCGATACTGAGCAATGGGGACTTCATGAAACCTCCGCGATGATTAAGGCGTTAGTCGAGTATCTCTTTATTTAACTTTATAGAATAAGTCTGAATCAGGCAAGTTTTTGCCGATAGATTTTTTTAATTAACTGATTTTAATGGTA
>JAWVYR010000185.1:0-5674 GCA_033722635.1 Balneolaceae bacterium
CGCAGCAGCGGTACTGCCTGGCGCTGCATGTTCGATCCCATAAGGGCACGGTTGGCATCGTTGTGCTCGATAAAGGGAATCAACGCGGCAGCCAGCGAAGTGATCTGGTTGGTGGACACATCCATGTACTCAATCTGGTCGGGCTTTGCGAGACCGACGTTGCCGTCCCGGAAACGGGAGAAGACATTGTCGTTCTTGAATTGCCCCTTCTTATCGAGCGGGGCATTGGCCTGTGCAATCACCGTCTCATCTTCCTGTTCTGCCGACAGGTATTCGATGTTCTTGCTCACCTTGTCATCCTTCACCTTGCGGTAGGGAGTCTCGATAAAGCCAAAATCGTTAACCTTCGCATGCACGCAGAGCGAGGAGATCAGGCCGATGTTCGGACCTTCCGGAGTTTCAATTGGACAGAGTCGGCCGTAGTGGGTATAGTGAACGTCACGAACCTCGAAGCCGGCCCGTTCGCGGGTCAGGCCTCCCGGCCCAAGCGCCGACATACGGCGTTTGTGGGTCAGCTCCGCAAGCGGATTGGTTTGATCCATGAACTGCGAAAGCTGGTTGGTCCCAAAAAAGGTGTTGATCACGCTGGAGATCGTCCGGGCGTTGACCAGGTCCTGCGGGGTCAGCTGCTCGGCGTCCCGCGAGTTCATCCGCTCCTTGATAGTGCGGGCCATGCGGGCCAGGCCGATCGAAAACTGCTGGCCCAGCTGTTCGCCGATGGTTCGAACCCGGCGGTTACTCAGGTGATCGATATCGTCGACCTGTGATTTCATATTCTTCAGGCGGATCACCTCTTTGACGATGGCGACGATATCCTCCTTCACCAGGTAGCGAATATCCATATCGACATCCTGCTTGAGCCGCTTGTTGAGACGGTATCGACCAACTTCTCCCAGGTCGTACTTTTTGTCGCTGAAGAATAGACGCTCCAGCACCTGCCGGGCCGTCTCCGGATCCGGCATCTCCCCGGTTCGAATCTGTTTGTAGATCTCACCCAGCGCCGTCTCGGTGCTGTGGGTTGGATCTTTCCGAAGGGTATTCATGATCACCGAGCGTTCGGAGTCCTCCGGGGTGATGGTCTGCACCAGCACCTTTTCAACATCATTTTCTTTCAGGGTATCGTAATCCTCTTCGGTCAGCTCGTGGTCGCGCTCGAGAAGTACCTTGCGGTTCAGCGCTTCGGTGACCTCTCCGGTTTCATCATCCACAACCTCTTCCATCTCCTCTACGACGACACTGCTGGCGAGGCGTTTCCCTTTGAGTTCCTTTTTAAAATTCTTTTTGTTGGTGATCTCCACCTCATCGGAGAGCTCAAATAGACTCAGAATCTCTTCATCCGAGTCGTAGCCCAGTGCACGTAGCAATGTGGTGGCGGGAACTTTTTTCTTGCGGTCGATGTAGGCCCAGAGCACATCCCGGATATCAGTTGAGAATTCGATCCAGGACCCTTTGAACGGTATCACCCGGGCATTATACAGCTGGGTGCCGTTGGGATGCACATTTTGGCCAAAGAAGACGCCGGGTGAACGGTGAAGCTGGCTTACGATCACCCGTTCCGCTCCATTGATAATAAACGTTCCGCGATCAGTCATCCACGGAAGGTCACCCAGGAACACTTCCTGTTCGATTGTTTCTGAAGCTTCATCGCCATCCTCTACAGCCGACAGGCGGAGTTTCGCTTTGAGCGGCACCGCATAGGACAATCCCCGCTCCTGGCACTCCTTGATGCTGTACTTCGGCGTGTCGACCGAGTAGTGGAGGAATTCCAGAATGTGCGTTTCTCTTGAATCCTGGATGGGGAAATTGTCATTGAAGATCTTCTGGAGTCCCTGGTCCTGCCGGTCTTCGGGAGCGATATCCAGCTGAGTGAAATTGCTAAAAGATTTTAGCTGGATATCCAAAAAATCGGGATAGTCCTTTACATGTTCGGTACTTGCAAAACTGAGACGGTCGGTGAATGGAATCTTCTGCATTTCTTTGCTTTTACTCAAAGGATCCTCTCCTTTATAGTTAATGTGAAAATGATGAGCCGATAAGAGCTAAACAGAGTTTGAATACACCCATCAGGATATTAAAAAAGGCTTTTCCTGCACATACGAATAGACGCCAATAGCCAATGCCATATATAACGGCATTGGCTACAGGAAAATTGTGCTTAAAAAAGCGCTATCAGTTATTTGAGTTCGACCTCGGCGCCGGCTTCCTCAAGCTTGGATTTGATCTCCTCAGCATCCGCTTTGGCGACCTGCTCCTTGACCGGGTTTGGCGCATTGTCAACCAGCTCCTTGGCTTCTTTCAGCCCCAGGCCGGTAATAGCACGTACCTCTTTGATCACGCCAATTTTCTTCTGTCCCGGTGATTTAAGTATGACATCGAATATATCCTTTTCTTCAGCGGTTTCTTCGCCTCCTCCACCGCCGCCGGCAACCACGGCCGTAGCCGCTGCAGGCTTGATGTCATATTCCTCTTCCAGAACTTTAGCAAGCTCGTTAGCTTCCTTAACAGTTAGGTTTACAAGTTGTTCTGCTATTTCTTTAACGTCAGCCATTATGTTTCTCCGATTGATCTTTTTGTTTGAAAAATTCTTGGTTATGGTTCAATACATTATTCTTCGCCTTTTTCCGCGATGGTTTCCAGAGCGCCGGCAACCTGTTTCCCGGGAGCCTGCAAAGCGCTGACAACGTTTGAAATAGGAGCGAGCAGCAGACCCACAATGTCTCCGATCACCTCGCTCTTGGATTTCATCGCCGCCAGCTCATCCAGCTTTTCCTCTCCGTAAAAATCACCGTCGATGATCGCAGCCTTGAATTTCGGCTTGTCGTTTTCCTTCTCGAACTTCTTGATCACCTTGGCCGGCGATGCCAGTTCCTCTTCCACAAATGCGAATCCATTCTGATCGACCAGGTAAGGGTAAAGATCGTCGAATCCTCCGACCTCATCCATCGCCCGTTTCATCAGGGTGTTTTTGTATACCTTGAAATGGATATTGCTGTCAAAAAAGGCACTTCTCAAATCATTGATTTCGGGTACCGACATGCCGGAATAGTTGGCGATATAAACAGCACCAGCGTTGGCCAGCGTATCGGTGATCTCTTCAACTATCTCTTTTTTCTTCTCTAATGTTGCCATAAATTTTATCCTTTTAACGCTTTACACTGAGATTATGGATGAACGGCTCAGCGGAATACTCGGGCCCATCGTGGAACTCATGAAGGCACTTCTTATGTAGAGGCCCTTGGCAGATGCGGGCCGCAGCCGAATGACCGTTCTGAGAAATTCCATTGCATTTTCCCTCAGCTCACTGGCATCGAAGCTTACTTTCCCGATTGATGCATGCAGTATGCCGTATTTATCGACACGGAAATCGATCTTCCCTGCCTTCACCTCTTTAATGGTATCTGCGACATCTTCGGTCACCGTGCCACTCTTTGGATTGGGCATCAAGCCGCGGGGACCGAGCACACGACCGAGTTTACCGATTTTACCCATCACGTCAGGCGTGGCGATAATGACATCCACATCGGTCCAGCCTCCTTCAATTTTATCGATATATTCATCGAGCCCTACATGGTCGGCTCCCGCCTCAACGGCCTCTTCCTGTTTGGCTTCGTTGACCAGCGCCAGAACCGTCACCTCTTTGCCGGTGCCGTGCGGCAGACTTACCGAACCGCGTACCATCTGATCGGCATGGCGGGGATCCACGCCCAAACGCAGATCCATATCCACCGATGCGTCGAAGTTGGCGATGGAGGTTTTTTTCACCAAGTCGCAGGCTTCCTCGAGCGTATACTCCAGCTCCGGATCCACAAGCTCAGCTACATCTTGATATTTTTTTCCTCGTTTTGCCATGATTTAACGAATCTCCTCGTAATTTTTTTATTGATCTCTTATCACTCTCAGACCCATGCTTCGGGCGGTGCCCGCAATCATCTCGGCTGCTCTCTCCACTTCATGGGCATTGAGATCTTCCATCTTTTCCTCTGCGATCTCCTTGCACTGGGTCCAGGTCACTTTCCCGACTTTCTGCCGGTTCGGTTCGCCGGAACCCGACTTGATATTGGCTGCCTGCTTCAGCAGGACTGATGCCGGTGGAGTCTTGGTCTTAAAGGTGAATGATTTATCCTGATACACGGTGATCTCAACCGGAATGATCGTACCGGCCTTGTCCTGTGTAGCGGCATTAAACGCCTTGCAAAACTCCATGATATTGATGCCGGCCTGCCCGAGAGCAGGACCTACCGGCGGGGCAGGGTTGGCCTGTCCGCCTCGGATCTGGAGCTTAAGAACTTGATCTACTTTCTTTGCCATTTCAACTTTCAGCTAAAATTAAATTTTTCCGTTTGCCGCGTAATAGCTCACTTGCATTCGGTCAAGTTGCAGGTTCAACCTGGTTCACATCAACTTCGACCGGGGTCTTTCGACCGAAAATACTTACCAAAACTCGTAACTTTAACTTGTCCTCATTGACTTCCTGTACGGTACCGTCAAAATCCTTAAAGGGTCCGTCGATCACTTTCACCAGATCTCCCTCGTTATAGGGAATCTCCACGACGCCGCCCTGTTCCATCATATCCTTGCTGTCCTTAACACGACCCAGGATCCGGTTCACTTCACTCTCCCTCAACGGGGTGGGCACCGTATCGGTTTTGCCGCTCTTGAGAAAACCGATCGTCGACGGAGCTCCCTGTATCAGGTTGTTGACCTCCTCATCATAGATCGTTTCCAACAGCAGGTATCCGGGAAAAAAGTTCTTCTCGCGGGTACGCTTTTTGCCGGACCGAATCTCCACGACGGTTTCGGTCGGAATCATTATATCTTTGATCTTGTCCTCCAGGTCCTGCAGTTCGATCTCCCTCTCCAGATATTCCTTTACCTTCTTCTCATGTCCGGAGAAGCATCGCACCACGTACCATTGATATTGATCTTCTTCTGTCATTGATATAAAGCTTCTAAAATGGTGCTGTAAACCTGATCGACTACAAAAATGAATGCCGAAAGAATGATGGTGAACACCACCACCACGATCGTGTTGTCGACCAACTCCTGTTGGTCAGGCCAGGAGACTTTTTTCATCTCCTTCCTGACATCCAGCAAAAACTCTTTGATCTTTTCCATCTGCTCTGTTTATGATTTTCATTCCGGCGCGGTTCCCGGATCGTAGACTGCCCGGATTCCTAAACGCGGGCAGTCGTTCCGTTCAAACTCTTTTCAATAATTCAACCTGAGCACGGGTGGTCCCGACTTGGTCGGGAAACCCGCATCCCGACAGCGGTCGGGATTTGGAGACCGCCCGGTTTTAAAACCGCGGGCAGCCGTTCTGTTAAAACTCATTTCAATAATTCAAGCTGAGCACGGGTGGCAGGACTTGAACCCGCAACCTGCGGTTTTGGAGACCGCTGCTCTGCCAGTTGAGCTACACCCGTAAATACGCCGAAAGAACAGACCCGTTATGAATCCATTCTTTTCAGCGTATACATAATTCATTTCAGGGAATCCTTCAGCGGCTTCCCCGTATCACTTGCTAACGTGAATCAGTCAAGAATCTTGCTTACCACGCCGGCGCCGACCGTGCGTCCACCCTCGCGGATCGCAAACCGCAGGCCTTCCTCCATAGCCACCGGCTGAATCAGCTTCACCGACAGGCTCACGTTGTCGCCCGGCATGACCATCTCCA
>JAWVYR010000186.1:0-5669 GCA_033722635.1 Balneolaceae bacterium
ATGTTCAATTCCGGGCTTTCCTCAAGATTGTTTTGAAAATCGATGCCTGATCTCGATGGAGGTACAAAGGAGAATCGTTCTTCATCAGTTTCGGATTCACATCCGACCATAAAAAGCACAAAAACGCTCACCGCCAAAAGTATAAAAACCGGGGTAAAGGTGGAGTACAGGAGGTTGCAACTTCTTTGATAGGGCGATACGAAGGTTTTACTCATCAATCTGTTAACGCTGAAAAAGTGCTTGATCCAATTCAAGATGGTATCTGTGAATATAGGGCAAGATAAGCTACAGTAACACTTATTTCCTTAGAACGTACATTTTAGGCAAATTTTTGCAAAAAGTTTACCCCCTTTGTGGGAAAAATTTGTAAAAATTAAAATCATGTACTAATTATGTTGCGGGAAGAAAGTGAGATAAGACGGGATGAAGGACCTTCCTACGCAAAGTAAATTTCAATAAAACTGTATATCTTGAAGATCACGCTGAAAGATATAGCGGAGGATACGGGATACTCCATATCCACCGTATCGAGAGTACTGAGTGGATCTAAAAAAATAAGCAGCAGAGCGCGCCACAAAATCATCGAAAGCGCACGCCGCCTCAACTACCCACATTTCAATAATTCAAAGGCTCATCATGCCCCCGGCCTGCTGAATGTATTTCTGGTGGTAACCGGTTTTCACACCGGGGAATTTTACGCTTCTTTTTTCCACGGCATCAATCGGGCTGCCGAAAAATGCAATGTTCAGTTGTCACTGATAAGCCTTAATAAATCATTTGAGGAGGTCTGCAATACCGTCAAAGAACTGAGCGGTCAAAATTTTGACGGCCTGATTCTGTTTGCACCAGAATTTGACAGGTCGGATTACCAAAAAATCAAGAGTGTGATCCCGGAAGATTTTCCCATCGTTTCCAACGGCCTGATCGAAACACCGGTATTTTCAACGGTGAGTTTTGATGGTTACAGCGGGGGATACCTGGTGGCCGAACATTTTTGCCGAAAGAGCTATCATCGGTGCGGAATTATCCGGGGACCGCTATCCAAAGCCGAAGCCCGATACCGGGCCAACGGTTTTAATGATTATATTGCCCAGACGCCGGAAATGGAGATGGTCTGGCAGTACCATGGCGATTTTACTTTCGAATCCGGTACCCGTGCATTCAACTCATTCTCCGACCTGCAAAACAAGCCGGAGGCGATCTTCGCCTGCAACGATTCGATGTGTCATGCCTTTATGGAGGCAGCGCTGCAGAGGGGTTATAGTTTCCCAGACGATATCGCGATTGTCGGCTATGACGATCTTCCTATCTGCACCCGACACCGGCCGAAGATCTCTTCGATACACACCGATTACGATAAACTGGGAAAGGTGACCATGGGTAGACTCCGGGAGATCGCATCAAAGCCGGAGCAGGACCGTGGCGTGCTCAGCCTGGTTCCCGTCACCCTGAAATCCCGGGAATCCTCCTGACGGAATCGAAAATCTGAACCGTCTTCAAATTTATATCCTACCGGGCACTGAGGGCCGTACGAAACCCCATGTGAAATGTGGAGCTGGTTGTGGTATTGAAAGACCGTGCGGTCACCCGGTATCCATGGCAAATCGTCGAATCACACAGAAAAGACCCACCACGTATCACACGAAGCTCTGGGTCCCGTGGTACCATGTAGCGGTTCCCCTGAAAAAGGGTATAGAGGTCGGAGGTCCATTCCCACACATTTCCACCCATATCGGTCAATCCGGACTTCGACTCGCCGAAGGCTCCGACAGGTGAGGTATACAGGTAGCCGTCCTCCACCTCCACCGAATCCGGGAAGCGCCCCTGCCATACATTGGCCCGGAATCGGCCCTCCTCGACCAGCCGGCCTCCCCAGCTGTAGATCCGGGAGTTTTCTAGCCCTTTTCGGGCCGCATATTCCCACTCCACTTCGGTCGGCAGCCTCCGCCCTGCCCACCGACAATACGCTCGGGCATCGTTCCAGCTGACATGGGTTACCGGATGGTTCTCCCCGGCCATCGGGCTCCGGACACCGAAGGGAAACTCCCAATAGGCATTTTCCAGCAGTACCCATTCCCCCTGCTCTACCTCAAAGACCGCTGAATTCCCGATTCTTTCCGCTTCGGTCCGGTAGCCGGTCGCTTCCACAAAAGCCCGAAACTCCGCTACGGTCACCGGACTACGGTCCAGATAGAACGGTTCAATATCCGCCGTATGAGCCGGTTGTTCATTCACCGGTCCATCATCGCTGCCGATCACTGCTTTCCCACCCGGGAAAAAGATCATGCCGTCGATCTGTGGTGTTGTGTCGCTCCGGCAGGCCATCAGCATAGCTATTGCAGCAAGGACAGCACAGAGTAAAAGATTCACTTTACGGGTGCGAATCATCGGCTCACCAGGTATTTCGGTATTTATGATCAAAGCGATCACGGTGGTCGGGCCGCAACGGAATCTTCATCCCGTCGGTCCGTTTCAGCCAATCGAAGATCGAACGGTTTAACCGTTCCTGCAAGTCGAGGTACTGTTCCTCGCGGATCAGATTATTCATCTCCCAGGGATCCTCGGCTAGATTATAGAGTTCATTGATATCCCAGATACCATAATATCGAATATACTTGAAACTATCTGTTCTAACTGCATGAACAGTAGGAGTCTGTGGGAAACCTTTCTCCCAGAAATATTCATAATAAAGCTTGTCCCGCCAAGGTATATTCCGGCCCTCCAGCAGTCCGGCGAAGGATAACCCATCCATCGATTTCGGATACGATAGACCGGCGATCTCCATGATGGTCGGGGCGATATCGATATTCTGCACAATCGATCGAATATCGGTACCGGAGTTGATATATCCAGGTGCATAGGCCAGCAGTGGCACGCGGATCGACTCCTCATAGGCATGCCGCTTATCGATCAACCCGTGCTCGCCGAAGGAGAACCCGTTATCTCCCATATAAAAAAGCACGGTATTCTCCATCAGGCCACGCTCTCCCAGATACCTGATGACCCGTCCGATGCTTTCATCAATACCCAATACCGTCTCCAGGTAGTTCTGGTAAAACTGGTCGAACTGGATGCCTCCATGATACATGTAATCGACCCCATGCCAGCTGTACCGTTGCTCCTTCACCCAGTCGGGAAGGTCCTCATAGCGGTATTCCTCCGGTGAGGGAATATCGGATCGTTCCGGACGGTATCCTTTACCGGTCGTATCTTCAAGATTGAATCCGGGGGGAAACATAGAGGGGGGATACTCTACCGACTTGTTTTTATAGACGCCCCTGTGTCTCGGGGCGGGCTTGAAACCTGCATGAACCGCCTTGTGGGACAGGTAGAGAAAAAACGGCTTATCCCCATTACGATTTTCCAGGAAAGCCAGCGCCTTGTCGGTGAGCAGGTCGGTGATATAGGTGCTGTCGCCGTATGTCGTTCTCGTCCCGTTCTCATTCAGCGTAGGATTGTAGTATGACCCCTGACCCCGGAAGCTGACCCAATAGTCGAATCCCCGGCGGGGTTTATCGCTGCTTCGGCCCATATGCCACTTGCCCACAAACGCCGTTTCATACCCAGAATCCTGCAAATATTGGGGAAAGAACATGGCCGAGTCAGGTACGCTGGTCGAGTTGTCAACCACCCCATGCCGGTGGGTGTATTGCCCGGTGAGGATGCTGGCCCGGCTGGGAGAACAGAGCGAAGTGGTGACAAAAGCATTGACCAGGTGTGCCCCTTCGTGAGCCATTCGGTCCATGTTGGGGGTTTCCAGATAGGGTATTCGTCCGGTAAACCCCATAAAATCATAGCGGTGGTCGTCGCTCAATATAAAAATCACATTCCTCGGCGACTCCCCTGTTTCGAGACCGGCTGTTTCCAGGTCAGCCCTGGGGATATTTTCGGGTTCACCAGCGCATCCGCCGATCAATATTATCCAAACGATCAGTAGTGCAATTTTTTTGCTTACCATAAATGCAGCTGATTTCATACAACAATTGCCCGGTTAACTGGATCTTCAACCATGAGAAAAATGTAAACCCCAATTAAACAAATGATTCTCACAATGACCAGCCGATGGAATGTTTAAGCATGCTACAAAATTACATATACCGAAGCCATGAAGGTCTTAATACCAAGCTTTAAACGCGGAATTTATGACATTGATAACAAAATTGCTTGCCAACTGCCTGGTCCTGTTTATTCTAATGGGCATCTCTCCGGCAACGGCTCAAAATCAATCCGACGATGCTTTTGAAGTGATGAGCTATAATATCCGGTATGATAATCCTGATGACGGTATAAACCGTTGGGAGCTGAGAAAGGATCGGGTGGCCAATCTTATTCGGTATCACAATCCCTCCTTTTTGGGAATCCAGGAGGCGCTGCCCCATCAGCTCAAACAGCTGCAGCAGGAGCTGCCGCAAATGAACTGGATTGGCCAGGGACGGGATGGAGGCGAAAACGGGGAGTATTCAGCGCTCTTTTACAACCGACAGCGATTTCAGTTGGTCCCCGGTAGCGACAGCACCATGTGGTTGTCCGAGACCCCGGACAGACCGAGCAAGAGCTGGGATGCCGCGCTGCCCCGCATCGTCACCTGGGGTAAATTTGTGGATCAGCGTACGGGCAGAAGACTGTATGTTTTCAATACCCATTTCGACCATCTCGGTGATACCGCCCGCGAAAAAAGTGCACAGTTGATTGTGGACACGATTAATGAGGTCTCCGAAGGACTGCCGGTTGTCCTTACGGGTGATTTCAACGCGATACCCGGCTCCAAACCTTACCTCATTTTGAACAGCGGCGATTCTCCTTTGAGTGATGCTTTTCACACAGCACGCCAACCTCATCTTGGCCCCCTCTACACCTATACCGGCTTCAACGTTATGGGAGACGGGGCTAACCGTCGGATCGATTTCATCTTTACCACTAATAAGTTCGAGGTGCTGAAACATCAGGTGATTTCCACCTTTCGGGAAGGCCGCTATCCCTCGGATCACCTGCCGGTGTCGGCGGTGGTGCGCTTCTCCGGAAGCTGAGCTCTTGCATGCAGCAACAACCCGGGACCGGAATCCAACAAAAGCCAAACGGGTAACAGCCAAGCCGTAAGTCAAACTCGGCTAATGATCAAGGGTATACGCATTGCCTGACAGGATACTATGGGCCCGTCTCCTTAAACGGGGTAATCAGATAGGAAATCCGTGCTATTGTTTTCGCTGACTGAACATCCAGCTCATCACCCGGGGATCCGAATAGGAATGAACCCATGAATAATGACCCACCGACGGATATTCGGTATATCCCGGGTTGGCGCCCGCATCCCGGAGTGCTTGTATCATCTGCCTGGAAAGTTCAGGGGGAACGATGGGGTCATCGGCCCCGTGTATCGCCCAGATCGGCACGCCGGCGATTCGTCCGGCAGTCGTTGGATCTCCGCCCCCACATACCGGCAGGGCAGCTGCAAACCGTTCGGGCCAACGGGCAATCGCATCCCAGGTGCCGAATCCACCCATCGACAAACCGGTGATGTAGATCCGGCTCGAATCGGCCGGAGCATCGGCGAGAACCTGGTCCAGCACTTCCATCGTCAACTGCAGGGGTTTCGACGGCCGGTCTGCTAATCTTATTGGCTCTCCTTCTCTGAAATCTCCCTTGAAATTCGACCACCAGGTGTTGTTCGG
>JAWVYR010000187.1:0-5648 GCA_033722635.1 Balneolaceae bacterium
CGAGATG
Organism: Balneolaceae bacterium; assembly: GCA_033722635.1. Classification (GTDB taxonomy): domain Bacteria; phylum Bacteroidota; class Rhodothermia; order Balneolales; family Balneolaceae; genus JAWVYR01. The sequence goes on from JAWVYR010000187.1 coordinate 8, forward strand.
CAGCAGAAAACCTTCGAGGGGGATCTGCTCGGGAGTGACCTGCTGGATTTACTGCCAGGCAAGTTCCTGATTCTCGATAAGGAGGGATCTTTCTACCGTGTGGGCCGTAGCCTGCAGCAATTTACCGGGTATTCGGAGGAGGAGCTCAGGGGGCAGCCGTTCATGGAGCTGGTTGATGTAGATGAAAGAGAAGAGGCAGGGTCGTTCATCGACTCCGTGTTAGTCAGCGGCGAACAACAGGCAGAGCTTACACTGATTGGCAGGAAGGGTGAATCGCTGTCGATAATTCTGAAAGGCGGGCGATTTCAAGAGAAGGGGAATACCTTTATTATCGGGAATGTTTTCCGAATGTCAGGATCCGACCTGTACAACAAGGGATATGAAGATGCGACCAGGGATCACGAATCGATCCTGAAGGAGATCCATCATCGTATTAAAAACAATCTGTCGATCATCGTTACGCTTTTCGAGATGCAAAAAGAGGAGACGGAGGACAAAAACCTTAAATGGTTGTTGACCGAAAGCCAAAACAGGGTAAAAACCTTTGCCCTGCTGCATGAGAAACTGTATCAGATCGGGAAAAAAAGCGATATTCCCTTTCATCATTATGTACAGGAACTGATCGACAGGCTCGGGTCGATCTACCGCTACAAAGATCGGGTTGTCGATCTGGAACTGAACACCGATTCCTTTATGCTCTCACTGGACAAAGCCCTTCCATTCGGTTTGCTGATCAATGAGATTTTGAGCAATGCCTATGAACATGCATTCACCAACCGATCGGAAGGTGTTATCAACGTGGAAATACGCCAGCAGGAGAACAGGGTATGGGCGCGTCTGTCGGATAATGGAAAGGGTATCAAAAATCCGGAGGAACTGAAACAGGCCGACACCCTGGGGATGACACTGATAAAGAATTTTTTACGCCAACTGGACGCTAAGTGGAGCATGCACAACGGCGACGGACTCACCTACGAGCTGGTTTTTGAACAGTAAACAAGTTAGAAGCCGTTACTGCATACGGGCCCGCTTCTGCAGGAAGAAATAGACCATCAATACCCCACCAATGATCGTCAGTAATACACTGTTGGTTGTATTATAGATCAGGTCCAGAATAAACAGCAGTAAAATGATGAATATGACGATCCCCCGCCGCCCCTCAAGTAGTTTCATGTCGATGGTTTCAGGCGCTTTATCAAGCCGTTATTTGATGGATTCATTCATACCGAACCGGATTCATCCGGCTCTTTGCTGTTTGAGATGTTGATAAGCAAGGTGAAAAAACAGACAGAAAGGTATACCAGAATAAATATACATACAAGTGTTGCACATTCCAGGAGAAGGTTAATGATCATCTCCTCGGAGGGCAGTTCGAGACCCGGCCAGATCGCATTGTCCATACAACCACTCCATCTATATTTCCAACCCTGCAGTTGTTTGAAATAACAAATTTTAGCGATAAAATGCTATTTATAAACGCTATAGATTTGCCGAAAAAAGAACGCTTTTTTTGCATTAATCGATGATATGCAGAAATTCTTCACCGTCTGATTTACGCAATATACCGTTCACGAGTTGATAGATGGCATACAATTCCAGAGCGAACGGCAGGTATCCCAGGTAGCCCAGAAGCGGCATCTCAAAAAGATGCCAGAAGTTCCATATGGGAATGTGGTAGATCCATTTGGGAAAGGCATAGTAGTTCCACATCTCCCAGAAGAAACCGCAGATCAGGCTTCCGATGAACAGTGCCACCACCGGCCTCCAGTCGCCGTTCGATGCGTGGTCGAGCAGCGTGGGATAGCCGAGCCAGCCGTTCACCGGTTCTATGATGAAGTAGATCGAGATCCATATGAAGGGGACGAAGATCTCAGGCAAGATCAATACCAGTGCGAGCATGACCCATCCCGAGAAAAACATCAATGGCAGCAGCGAACCGGTCTTCGGCAGCTTGAGAAAACGTTTCATGCGACGGACTGAGGTTAACGAGCCGGCCAATTCTGCGCTTTCAAACATGGCTGGTATTACGGTCGAAAAATTCAGAGAGGAGTATAGAAAAAACTCCAGATCCGTAAAAAGATTGCGCCCTTCATAGCTCCAGTACTGCGTGCGAATATTGATCGCTTCGAAGAGCCACCATACCGGTGCTGAAAGCAGAAACAGCCCGATAAATTTGAATTTGCTGCGGCTATAGAGTGAGTGACCCTTTCGCTTGTATACCAGACCATCAACAGTTAAGATAAATCCGAACCAAAGCGGGAAGAAGCACCAGTGGGTGCGCACTCCCTCCAGCGACCAGTTCAGGTACCAGAAAATGCCGGCCATGAGCAGGCCGATCCATCCGTGCAACGGGAATTTTTTCTGCTTTTCTTTATCCAAAGCAGGTATTTGCCAGATTCAATTTGTTGAATTTGAAAAAACGGTGCAGTCTAAGATGTCTGCTATCACAAGGATTTTCAGGATGCTTTAATTCACCCAAAGAAAATTTGAAGTATTGGAAGTGCTGTGTCAGGCGGTTGTTGGAAAAGAATCAATTTTTTCTTACATAACTGTCCCTTGAAACTCATTGAATTCCAAGGGGTTAATCAACATTTAATAAAATACGGGGATTTTATGAAAAAGGCACTTTCTGGAGTGTTCATCGTATGTATAATGGGCATGTTTACTTTAACAGCATGGGCTCAGGAACTGCCCACAGCCAGCAAGATGGAAAACCAACAGTGGCATGAAGTCGTGCTGATTAAGTATGAAGCGGGAAAAACCGGGGAAGCCCTGGGTATAATCCGGGATCATTTCGAAAAAGCAGGAAAAAAAGCAGGGGTACCCGGACCCAAGATGTTTGTGATGCGCACCGGTGACTGGGATGTGATGCTGGTATGGGATATGGATGATGTCTCAGAGATGAACTGGCAGGTCAGCCCGGAAGGTGAGAAGTGGTGGAAAGCGCTTGCCGAACAGGAAGGTGGAGCCGACAAGGCGATGGAAGTATGGCAGAAATACATCGACTTGGTAGAAAACTCAACGACCGCTTTAGCCACCTCTTCTAAACAGTAATAGTATTTTAAACCTTTTCAGAAGTCCCCGTTCTGCCGGGGGCTTCTTTTTTTATTAATGATAACCATGTAATTTGTTTGTACGGGCGCCAAAGGAGGATGAGTTTCACTGCTTGACGGCGTGGTCAGCGCCTAGCTTAAACCCTTCCTCAAGGGCTTTTCGGTTCAGATCCAGGTAGCGCGATTTGACCCTGGATTCCATCGCCTTCAAAAGTTTTTCTTTGGAGACCATACCCGTGATGGAAACGATCGCCCCGACAGCCACCATATTGGCAACGATCAGATCGCCCAGATCCTGTGCGGTTTCAAGGATGGGCAGTATGATGGCGTTTTCGACCTCCTTCTCAAGCGTGACACTCTCCTCCACCAGCCGAATGCCGTCAGCAGCCAGATTATCGCCATATTTTGTATAGGAATCGATGGACAGGCACAGCAGCAGATCGGGAACCTCCACCTCGGGAAAAGCGATTTCGCTGCCCGACAGCACCACCTCGCTTTTGCTGGCCCCCAGCCGGGCCTCGGGGCCGTAGCTCTGCGTTTGTACCACATTGAGTCCTTCATGCATGCCGGCTTCCGAGAGCACAACCCCCGCCAGCAAAATACCCTGTCCGCCGCGTCCGGAGAGTCGAATGTTATAGGGGTCTTTCGGTAACGTGCCCATGGTGCATTAATCTATTGATTGTTTGTACTGTTCGGTATAGGAAGGCTTGATCTCCTCCCGGAATACGCCGATCGGCATCTTTTCAAGTAGTTCCTCCCGGGTGATCTGCATCATCGGTACCGTGAGATCGCGCTCGTAATCGAGCATCTCCACCGCATCTCCGATCTTGTTGAGTCTCCCGAAATAGGTAGGACACTGGGTCAATACCTCGACGACTGAAAATCCTTTGTGTTCAATAGCTCGTGCGATGAGGCTCGGCAAATCAACGAAATCGAAGGTGGTGGTGCGGGCGATAAAGGTCGCGCCCGCCGCCTTGGCCAATTCCACGATATCAAATGGTCGGTCGGGATTGCCGTCGCGGGCGGTAGTGGATTTCATCGATTCAGGGGTGGTCGGAGCTGTCTGTCCTCCGGTCATGCCGTAAATGTTGTTGTTGAAGATGACAGCCGTCATATCGATGTTTCTTCGACAGGCGTGAATGAAGTGGTTGCCGCCGATCGCCGCGGTATCTCCGTCGCCCATTACAGCGATAACCGATAGCTCGGGGTTGGCGAGCTTTATACCGGTACCAAATGCAAGGGCTCTTCCGTGCGTTGTATGCATCGAATGGGTATCGGTGTAGAAGGGGGTGCGTCCCGAGCAACCGATGCCGCCCACCACCACGGTTTGATCCAGGTCTAAATCTATCTGTTGGAATGCAGAGAGTATCCCACGAAGGATATTTCCATGGCCGCATCCCGGGCACCACATACTCGGCATCGACTCGGTTCGAAGGTACTGTGCAAGGTTGTTGCCCATCTTTGGCATAATAAACTCCTTATTCGGTTTCCTTTTTCATTCTTTTTTCAGTGGAGATCCCGTTACGCTGCATCAGCGACTGCATACCAGACCGTATCTCTGCCGGTTTGAACAATGCACCGTCGGCGCGGTTAAGCGGCATTACAGCGGTTGCACTGCCGGCAGCGGCCCTGACGGGCATCACCATCTGCCCCAGGTTCAATTCCGGAACCAGGATTCCTTCCACCTGTTTGGACCACTTGCCCACCATCGCTTCGGGGAACGGCCAAAGAGTCTGAAGGTCCACCATACCAACCGGCACCTCCTCGTCGCGAAAAGCCTGGACGGCGGCTTTGGCAGGGCGGGATGTGATACCGTAGGAGAGAATCATCCATCGGGCGTCCTTCATACGGTGTTCCTCGAACAGGATAATCTCATCCAGATTGCTGTTAATACGGTCGATGCCGGCCTTCAGCAGCCGCTCGGCAGCGCTGCCTTCCGAGGTTCGGGGCATACCGCTTTCGTCATGTGAAAGACCGGTCACCACTTTCCTTTTTCCCTCTCCGAACCCCTCGAAATAAGGGCTTCCAAAGGGTTGGAAGTCTCGGTCCCGGGTTGGTTTGCTCCGGTCGACCACCTCGATATCGGGCAGTTCCACATTTTCCCGCATATGTGAGATGACAGCGTCCAGCAGCAGCACCACCGGAACCCTGTACTTTTCACTGAAATTGAAAGCCGTTACCGTCATCTCATAGGTGGTAAGAACCGAAGAGGCTGTCAGGACGATCGCTGGCCGGTCGCCGTGGGATCCCCAACGGGCTTGCATCACATCACCTTGGGAAGGTAACGTGGGAAGTCCGGTGCTGGGCCCTCCCCGCTGGCAGTCGACTATGACGCAGGGTGTTTCAGTGATGGCTGCATACCCGATATGCTCCTGCATCAGTGAAAAACCGGGTCCCGAGGTAGCGGTCATCGCTTTCGCACCTGCCCAGGATGCACCGATCACGGCAGCCAGGGAAGCGATCTCATCTTCCATCTGGATAAAGATGTCGCCGCGTTTCGGTAGTTCGCGGGCCATCCATTCCATAATTTCGGAAGCCGGCGTGATGGGGTAGCCGGCATAAAAGGAACAGCCGGCGTCCAGCGCACC
>JAWVYR010000188.1:0-5645 GCA_033722635.1 Balneolaceae bacterium
GGAGTCAGCTGGGGATAACCGAGCCTTCTCCACTCAGCCCAAGCTTCGTATCCTTGCGGGAAGTTGGCGATCCATTTCTGGAGGCCAATGCGTTCCTGCCAGGTACCGGTGGTGTAATCCACGGCGGGGTCGGCAATATAGTTGCCATACGCGGTAGCATCATATACGCCCCACTGCCGCCAGGATTCCTCAATGCCCAGTTCGTACTGGGTTTGAGCGCTGCCGGCCATCCAGCCTCGTTCGATAGCCTCGGCCTGTGCCAAGTGCATCTCAGCCAGTGTGATGACCGATATCGGGGCATCCTGGGCGCGAATCGCCTGTCCCGGGAACGAGATCTCCGCGTTGGTGATATCACCCGCGTTTTCGATGCCGTAAGGCATCCCCTGGATCTCGTTCATTTCCACGACTCCGTCGCCATCGTCGAAGTTGGGAGCCGGATCACCAAAGCGAAGGACCCTGAGGTCATTCAGCGTTTTCATGGTGTCGGCCATCGGCTTCGCGAGGGCGTAGTCGGTACGGGTTCGGAAACGGCTGAACCAGGGGTTCTCGTTGGCCGCTTCAGCCTGGAACGGGAACATCACGTTTTCGGTGATCAGCCCGTCGCTCACCGCATCGGTGAACTCCGTCTGGGCCAGTGATGCATTCTCATCGGCCATGCGAAGGGCGATACGGGCGCGGAGAGAATTGGCAAACCGGGCCCACTTGCCCATATCCCCGTCGAACAGGATATCTCCCGTAACGGGGTCGCCACCCATCATATCAACAGCATTCTTAAGATTGTTAATCATGCTCTGATAGATATCCGGCATGGCGTCGTAGGCGGGTCGCAAGTTTTCCCTTCCGTCCAGGGCTTCCGTATAGGGAATCATTCCCCACCGGTCGGTGACTCCATGAAACAGATAGGTTTTCAGGATGGTTGCTACCGCAATCTGGTTCGCGTTGCTTCCGCCGGAGAGCACATCATCTTTGGTGTCTTCGTTGGTATTGAGGTCGATGATCGTTTGAAGATCATTCAAGGCCCCTGTATACCAGAAGCTCCAATCGAAACTGATGTCACCGTAACGGGAAGCATCGGTGTATTGCGTTTCTGCTATATACTGGACATAAAGTGTTCCGTGAACCCGCGAAACGTAAGTACCGATTGTTTTCTGAGCATCAGTCAGCAACAGCTCGGTCTTAGCCTGTGAGGGGTTGTTGGGATCCACATTCATGTTCCCAAAGTCACTGCAGCCTACCATAAGTACCGTTAGCAGAGCCACAATGGCTGATTTCTTAATCGTTTTCATAGTGAAAGAAATATTCAATGAATTCATAATTGGGTTCCTCCTGACCTATAAGCTTACGTTGATGTTGAAGCCGATAGATCGGACAGCGGGCAGGTTCGCACCTTCCCAGAAGGAGAATCCGGTCGTACCGTTTTGGATGATGGAAGGATCCAGACCATCCACGCTTGAGTAGATCAGCCACGCATTGTTGACGTCTACTGCAACGCTGGCACGTTTGAACGGAGTCTTACTTATTAAGCTGGCAGGCAGATTATAAGTAAGCTTGATCTCCTTCAGTTTCACATAGCTGGCATCGTAAATCCAGTTCTCCTTGATGAAAAACAGGCTTCCGAAGTAGCTTTGTGCTTCTGTCAGGTACTGAACAGGGTTACCGCTTGCATCCACGCCTTCAACCAGCACACCGCCGGAGTTGGTCGCCGCATTGCCGAGCAATACGGTTGTCAGGCCGGTGTTTCCTGATTGATCGGCTACAGGATCTCTGAGCGGGTTGCCCAGCACGTTGTTGCCCACTGTTTCAGGACCCAGTCCCGAGTAGGAGTTGAACATCTTGGTCAGCGAGTAGAATTTTCCGCCTTTCTGGAAATCTACAAATGCTGCCAGGCTGAAGTTCTTGTAGGATACATCAGCACGGAATCCACCGTTGAAGTCCGGCATGATGGAACCCAGCTCCTTGTTGGGCTGTGGTACATAGAACCCACCGCTTACAACACGGCGGCCCTGGTCGTCGGTCGTGAAACCGGAGGTGACGAGCTGTCCCCATTCCTTGCCTTCCTCAGCAAAGAGGAACGCACCGAAATAGGCTCTTTCGAGCTGTCGTGCTTCCAGTCCTTCGGCCAGTCTATTAACCCTCGGGTCTGCGTTGGCCCAGTTTGCGGTCAGGTCCACGCTCCAGTTCTGATTCTGGAATACGGTGGAGCCCAGCTGAAATTCAAAACCCTCGGTGGTGAATTCACCTGCGTTGATCGTAACCTGGGTGTACCCGCTTGCTGAAGGTACCTGCAGGTTCAGGATTTCATCCTCGCGAACCGAATGGAAATAGTTTGCATCGAGACGGAGTTTTCCGTCGAGAAAACGCAGATCCAGTCCGAGTTCATAATCCGAGGAGATGGCTGCCTTCAGGTTTTGGTTGTTCAGCGTGTTGGGTACCGTCAATGCGGGGTTGCCTCCGAAAGGATTCTGCGCATTGTAGGTGGTAAACACGTTATACGGCCCCACATCTTCACCGACCTGGGCAAGCGAAGCACGGATCTTACCGAAACTCAGGATGTTCTGATTCTTGAATGCTGAGAGTTCGGTGAACACAAGACTGGTGGAGAATCCGTAGTACAGGTAGGAGTTGTTGTCCTCCGGCAGTGCGGATGACCAGTCGTTGCGAAGTGTTGCTTCCACATAGACCATGTCTTTCCAACCGATCGAGGTGGTACCGAAGATGCTTCTTACATCTTTTTCACGGGTGGTGTTGGATACATTGGGCCGGTCAATCGAGGCGGCAATGTTGTAGAAATCCGGAGTGGAGAGTCCACCGACGGTTTCTTCAAATACCCGCTTGAATCGATCCTGGCGCAGGTTTCCACCGATCAGCGTGTTCGTGCTGAAATCGCCGAAATCGCGCTTGTACTGTGCCTGTGCTTCGAAGTTCAGTTCTCGGCTGCTGTACTGCTCTACCTTGAACCAGTCTTCTTCCAGGCCACCGGATGCGATCCGGTCCTCAATATTCAGATCGTAAAAATCGGCATGTACTTTACCGAATAATTCTAGGTTGTCGTTCACCCGGTAGCTCATCTGATAGTTACCGAACAGACGATTCCGGTTGTCAGTCGGCACATTTTCAAATACGGAGAAAAACGGGCTGTCCCAGTAGAGCGGGCGCAGGTTGACCGGGGAACGGATGTTCCAGGAGGTCAGCTGTCCGCTATCCAGGCGATAATTGCGCAGCTTATCCATATCCAACTGACGCTGGAACCACTGGTTGAACGACTGGAAGGGGTTACCCTGTACCGGGGAATATCCCTGAGCCGGGCGCCCTTCACCCTTGGTATTCACGTAGTTGAAATTGATCTTGGATGTGAACTTGTCAGAGTGGCTGAGTGCACCGCTGAAATTGATGAAATACTTGTTCAGATCCGAGTTTGGAACGATTCCTTTCTGGTGGGAGTCGCGAAGCGAAACCCGGTAGGAAGCATTGGTTGAACCGCCGCTGATCGCCAGGTTGTTGGAGACATTCCAACCGGTGTCGAAGAAGTCCCGAACGTTGTCGGGGTTGGGCGACATCGGTATCTGGGTACCGTAGTCATCCTGCCCGTCACCGGTGAAGTCACCGTGGAACCACGACCACCAGGGACGATACATGGTGCCGTCCATCGGGGGGCCCCAGCTTTCGTCGGCTGCGTAGTTCAGCGTGTTGTAGGTTTGGCCATCCTCGGGATCCACAAAAGGAATGTAGCTCTGGGTGTAGCCGCCGCCATATTGGTTTTGATACTCGGGCAGCACGCTCACCTTTTCAAAGGAGGTGTTGTTCGAGAAATCAATCTGAATAGGCTGGTTGGCTCCCATTTCAGCTTTTTTGGTGGTGATCAGGATCACCCCGTTGGATGCGCGGTTGCCGTACAGTGCAGAGGCAGCAGCGCCCTTAAGAACCGAGACCGATTCGATATCCTGCAGGTTCAGATCCTGCACCAGGCTACCGAAGTCTCGCCCCCGGTCCCACTGTGAAAAGCTGGTGTTTTCGATAGGTGTACCATCCACTACAAAGAGCGGCTGGCCGTCGGAAAGCCCGTTGGAACCACGAAGGCGAATCTTTGCGGAACCACCTATGGAGGCACCGGAGGCTCCGATTACCTGCACACCGGCTACTTTGCCGGAAAGGGATTCCACAAGATTGTTCTGCTCCACAGAAGCCACCTGGTCACCGCTGACTTCCTGAACGGAATATCCAATGGACTTCTGTTCACGGCTGAGACCAAATGCGGTTACGACGACGTCTCTCAAACCCTGTACCGAACGCACCAAAGTGACGTTCAGGGTTTCGGTGGGATCGTCGACGGTAACCGATAGTGTTTTGGTATCATAACCGACAAAACTTATTTGAAACTGGTACGTGCCGTACGGTACTTCCTCGATAGTAAATGTACCATCGGAAGTGGTGGCAGTACCCCTGCTGAGCTCCTGAATGAAGACGTTTGCACCTGGCAATTCTTCACCAGAGGAGCTGTCAGTAATTTTACCCTGTATGGTACTTTGCTGAGCGTATGCTCCGGCCGCGGTAAGAAAACATACCATGACCACACTCATAGAGTACCCTAGTAGCTTTTTAAACATGATTACTCCTTAGAGTTTTTGTTTTTTCTGGTTTTTGGAGCTATGACGGAAGGATATATATATATAATAGACAGTAAACCGATCAAGCATATCGTCTTGAAAGGCTACGAATGTGCCCTTGGCAGATGTCTACGTTGATGCGATTGTTTGAACTGCGATTATAATATAATGTGACTCCGAAATACTCCGACTCGTTACTGATCGCTTTTAACGATAGCTTTCAACGAACAACTTTAAACATCTTTTACAAGTTTATCAAGTTTTTAATACAATAAACTGAATTAATATGCGGGTGTCTCTGGTAATAACCGTTTTTTATGCAGTTATCCTGTCAGAGTACTCACAGGCCTATTTTTTCGAGTACCGAATATCGGTTCAACAGTTCGCGGGGAAGCCTCAGCATGGAATATTCATTCCGGTAGTCGATTTCGGTTCGGATTTTGTTAAACAATCGTCTTTTTTTCGGGGGATTCATCCCGATCAGTGCTTCCATTTCATACTGATAGGTGTTGATGGGATGAATTCTTTTTAAAATTCCAGAGAGAGGAATGGTATCCAGCTCCAGGTCGGTGAATGTGATCTCTTCGACAGGCGGTTCCGGCCTTTGTTCTGGAAGGGACAGCTCGTACCGGTCGGTCATCGCCCGGACGACCATCCGGGTGGCGTTTATCTTAGCCTGAACGGAGTAACCGGCAATATGGGGGGTTTTAACGAAGGCTTTGGCGGCAGCGAGATCATTGAATACCGGTTCATTTTCCCAGACATCCAGAATAAAATCCTCGACCCGGCGATTTTCATGGGCCCCCAGAAGGGCTCTTTCATCAACAACGCCGCCTCTGGAGGTGTTGATGATGAGCTTAAAATCCCGGTTTTGAAGTTTATCCCTGTTGAGCCAGTGATGGGTAGGATGGGCTCCCCCTTCTTCAAAGGGGACATGGAAAGTGAGGACGCTGCATCCGAGGGTCTCATCCAGTTTGGCGGATCTGAATCCCGCATCCCGGGAAGCTCTGGGCGGATCGTAAAGCAAGGAAGGCCATTGCA
>JAWVYR010000189.1:0-5614 GCA_033722635.1 Balneolaceae bacterium
CTAGGATTCAACATAGGTTCAATCGCTTCTCCGGATAGCCCGATGCTTTCGCTATCCCATGCCGATCGTGCGCAGAAAATGGTCGAGCGCCCTGGGCACAAAGATCAACAGGTAGATGATCCCCCAAAAGGCACCGGCCAGGTGCGCCTCGTGATTGATCTTGCCCCGCTCCTGTTTGCTTTCATACATGCTGTAAAACAGATAGAGGAATGCGAAAATAAAGGCCGGAATCGGAAACGGGATGAACATCAACATGATCTCCTCAAAGGGGAATATGAAGATATAGGCAAACAGCACGGCGCTGACCCCGCCGGAGGCTCCCAGGGTAGCGTAATTCGGGTTCTCCCTGAATTTGATGACGGAGGGGATACCTGAAACGATCAGACCCGTCAGATATAACCCCAGGAAGAAAGGCCTCCCGATCACCTGCTCCATGATGGTTCCAAAAAAGTAGAGCGTGAACATATTGACGAACAGATGGGCGAAGTTGGCATGCAAAAATCCGGATGTAATCAGTTCATACCAGGTATTTTCCCTGACGGTCCGCGAAGGTTTAAGGTAACCCGTTTCGATAAGGGGCGGATAGAGGTAAAGGGCAACAACCGAAACAGCGACTGTTATTGCCATCAAATAAAAAGTGACCGAATTAATAAAACTGAACTCTTCCATCAAACCGAAAACTGTTATTGCCTGCTGAATGTTGTAGGAGGTACCGGGGCAACAAATATGCCAATGGAGGCTAATAAACAAAGAATATTTATTGATTGCTACTAAACGATTGCCTTATATTTGTGTTCATTTACGCCGGTGTAGCTCAGGGGTAGAGCAACGCTCTCGTAAAGCGTAGGTCGCCGGTTCAAATCCGGCCACCGGCTCAACTCTACTGGCAAGTTGGCCCGACTTTCAATCACCCTCACATACACTCCAGTGATATGCTGGAATCCGAAAATGAATATCTGTTTGTATATGGAACCCTTCGTCAGGGGTTGAAGGGACCGGCCCGACGCATTCTCGCCCGGTTCAGCACCTTCGAAGGAAAAGGATCGTTCCGGGGCAGGCTCTACGATACGGGTGATTTTCCTGCGGCCGTCCCATCGGATGATTCAGGGGACCGGGTGATAGGCGAGATCTACCGGATGCTGGAATCCGATGAGCTTTTGAGAACCCTCGACAGCTACGAAGGGTTTGATCCCCACGCCGATTCGGGAAACCTCTTTAACCGGAAAATGGTCGATGTTGAACACCCGGACGGTAAGACGGTGAAAGCCTGGGTCTACCTTTACAACCGGCCGGTGGAGCACTGCAAACACATCTCATCGGGCGACTACCTGGCTTACCTCGAAGAACAGCAATAGATAGTTAATACTTGTAACCCTTCACCTCTTCCTCCGCGGCTTCCACACCGAGGCCCATCACCATCCGGTTGACGAAATTGAAATAGGAGATGATCAGGGTGGCATCCAGGATCGCCCGGTCGGAAAAACCGGCTTCTCTCAGCGGTTCGATGTAATCGGATTGGTTGACCAGGTGGGGCGCACCGGTCAGTTCCCAGGCCAGGTCGCAGAGCAGCTTGTCGCTGCGCTCCATCTCAACTTGATTGTAGTCGCGGATCAGCTGTTCCACCCTCTCCTCATCTTTCCAGTAATGATTCAGGGCTTCGCCGTGGTGAAGCCGGCAATACTCGCATCGGTTGGCCACGGAAACCACCACCGCAATCATCTCCCGCTGGTATCGCTTCAGCGGGGATTTGCCGAACATGATGGTCAGGTAGAGATCCATATGGTTGACGATACTCTCGGGATTCAGGCTCTGGATCTTGTGTACCTCGGCGAGCTTGCCGCGTTTGTCAATCAGGTCATCATAGATCTCTTTAAGTCTGCCCTCGGCTTCTTCATACTCGATCACTTCTATATAAGACATGGCAATATGCGGGTTTTAATAAATTATCGGCTGTTATTGGTTAAACCGAAAAATGGTATTTCCACCGGCTGATTACTTCCGACTATCTATTTGTCAAAGCTGCTCAGGAAAGTCTGAGGGAAAAAATCGACCCAGGCAAACCAGTAGGCATTGTAGGAGGTAAAAGACTCAAGCCTGGCTCCCGTTCGTGGACCTTCCACAGCCTCTCCAAACAGATTCCACTGGTTGCCCTCCTGGTCTGTCATCACCACCGGAAGTGCATTCTGGACTCCGCTGAATTGCAGCAACGTACCGTCGATTGTACGGCTGTAGGTTGCGCCGATATTGAGATCCGAACTGCCGATTATTACGATGGAGTTTCCGGCGAAATCGTCATTAATGATTTCGATACCGTCCCTGAAGTTTGCGATCGGATAGGCTTTCTGGGTCCCGCCGGAGAGGAGCCCGTGGATGCGATCTTTCTTTTGCAGGCGGTCATCGGTATTTTCCACCGGGAAAAGGATATCGTTGTGGTCGAATCGGTAATCGCCATACAGATAGCGGTCGTACGGCTGGTCGAATTCCGTTTCGACCATCACCTCGGAATCGGGAAACGCCTGTTTCCAAGTTCCCCATTCGGTTTCGATGACCTGGATATGGGGCAGCTCTTCTCCCAGAAAATTACCATGGATACCGGTAAGCAACATCTGCGACCAGAGGCTTTCGGTGTTGCGGTCGAAGGGTATGAGATTATTCTTGTATATCAGCCCGGATACACCGAACTCTGTGACGGAACTGTTGATATCCCGGTTCCAGGCCAGCGGACTGCCGGTCAACGGGCAGAAGGTAATGGCGACCGGTGTACCTCCGATCACATCATTTACAATCTCATGGTACGTCATGATGATATTGGGATAGGCCCTCACCTGGCTTCCCACCTTCACCCCTATCACCAAATCGTCATCGCTCAGCATGGTGACATCCGCCGCCGTCTTGAACTTCGGATCTTCTATGGAGGGGATGCCGTCGCGTCCCGGACCTCCGTCGATCACCTTGCTGGGGGGCACCAGCCATTCATCATCGCCCCCGCTGCCGCCCGATCCACCCCCGTTGCTGCTTTCCACACCCGTGGAGCATCCTCCCAACCAGAATACCACGGATAATCCGATTACCGTCCGGATCAACAGTTCAGATATGTTAAGATGGTTCATCATACGGAAATGGTCCTTTCCTATACGTGTTCTGTCTGATGCTGCCTGGGCTCAAAACACGGTCCTGCTCTTCAGATTATAAAAAAGAGATCCGGTCATCATGTACCGAATCGTCGGCTGCAAGCCGTTCAGATATTGATAGATCGGCACCGATCCCGACAGACGCAGGGAAATCCGGTCGGTGGCCCGATAGTTGATTCCGGGGGACAGGGTCACCCATTTCCCTCCGGTGTTGGGCATGGTGGTATCCCCCAGCTTGTCGGAGCTGGCCGACCGGTAGCGCAACAGAACGATATAGCTGAATTTTGAGAACAGCTTGTCGGTGGCCCCAAGGGTCGAAACAAATTCGTTTCCGAATTTATATCCCGCATCGGAACCCCTGAACCGTTCATTCCGTCCGGTCAGCCGGAAAGAGTTGATGAGAAACAGGTTGATAGTGCTTGCAGGGGCAAACGTTTTGGACAGATAGGACCAGGCGATGCCGTCCCAGGCTCCGGTGCCGGGCTGCATATCCATGTTCAGCTGAAGACCGTTGTTGGTGAGTCCGGTGATGCCCAGCGGAAGCTTGGCTCCCGCGCCCACGGCCAGCTGATACTGCGATTGAATGGTGTTTTTGTGAAGTACATATTTCAACATCAATACCCCGTCGCCCAGATGCTGGGTGGTAACCACGTTATTGGGACCGGGGCTCTGCAAACCCGACTCGCGCCGTTTTTTTATAAAGGTAAAGGTACCGCTGACGGTGAGCCGATCGGTTAAGCCGTAGTTGGCTTCAAACAGGATTGACTGTGTGCTTCTCTTCACCGATGGGTCCTCGAGGGGATCGCTTCCACTGAATACATTGGAGATATCTTGATAATCGTAGGAGAGTCCCAGCAACAGGTTGCCGCCCGAAACCGAGCTGATACTCTGGGAGCTGATCAGCGGGGCACCGGCACAGCTGCAGGTCTGGGCATAGACCTCGGGCAACGAAATCAGGCAGACACACAGCGCGGCGTAAAAAAATACAGATATGTTTTTAAAAGAATGTATCAATCCGGTATCGCTCCTCCATCCTATCCCTGACGGGCTTATGCTGTCGTGATCAGCAAGCAGTTAACCGTAAATCTTCATCCGATCCAGTGCATCCAACAGGGCTTCATATTCCTCCCTGCAGTCACCACATCTATTGAGATGATCCTGAACCAGTGGCATCGCCTCTTCCGGCGACTTCCCTCTCAGCTCCAGTTCTGCAAATTCATGCAGCTGATCGAAACAATCATCACACCCGATCTCGTCTTGACGGGTGTTGATGACCGCCCGTATCATATTTTTTAATATTTCGCTATTTAATTTAACCATAAATCACTTAGAATCTGCACCATGCTTTAGATGATCCATAAAGCACAGTTCTTACCAATTTTCAACTCTTCTTCGAAATCTCCTCCAGCATTTTTTGGGGATCCATCCCCCGTACCTCCAGTTCATTTTTGATCTTCTTTCGGGCATCATGTACCAGTTTGTAAATGCTGTTTCTGTTTGAGTCCATCTGTTCCGCCACCACAGTTACGGGAAGGCCATGTATCATGATCAGTGTGATCGCCTTGCGCTGTTTTTCCGTAAGGATATTGTCGATAATCTCCTGTACCTTTTCAACCATAATTCTTTGGGAGGTTTCCAGCTCGGGGGAAGGCTCTTCCGAGGCAAAGGTATCGGACATCACCTCTCCTTTTTTCTCATCTTCTTCGCCGGGACCCTTCAGATCATCGATATAGATATCGTCCCAGCGCTTTTTCCGAAGCTCCGTAAGCCCCTCCCGCACCGCAATCTTCATCGCCCATGTGATAAATTTACTTTCTCCCCGGAAGGTATCAACATTGTCCAGGATTTTCAGCAGGGCATCCTGGGCGGTATCTTCCACGAACTGGTCCAATTCCCTGTCGACATACTTTGCAAGTGCGGGTTTCAGGCCCCTTACCAGGATGTCGCGCAGCTTCTGAACAGCTACTTCGTCAGGGGGCGGCGACAGATATTCCACCCATTCCTCGTTGGAATAGTAAGAATTATCCTTCTCCTTTCGTCTTTTAAACCAGTTCAACATGCAGCGGAAATTTTAAACCTGTGTTGGGCTGAAGAACTCCGATTTCTCTTGTAATCGAACCGTGTTATTAAACCAATATAGATACTCAGACAAATGTTCTCATTCAAGTATTTCCTGACGAATCTGATTTTCATTATTGCCCTGCTGTTTAGTTTAAACATCCCTGAAAGCACTGCACAAACGAGTAAATTTTCAAATTGGGAGACCAACCTGTCAAAAAAAAGCATAGATCTCGATGAATTAATTCCCGGCGGCCCTCCCAAAGATGGCATTCCATCCATCGATGATCCGAAATTTATCGAACAGGGTGAAGCTGATTCCTGGCTGGGAAACCAGGAACCTGTGATCGCCCTGGAGGTCAACGGCGTGGCCAAAGCTTATCCGCTGCAGATCCTGATTTATCACGAAATCGCCAACGACAAGA
>JAWVYR010000190.1:0-5602 GCA_033722635.1 Balneolaceae bacterium
AACCATTACCAATTTTTCCGATGAGCCGATCTACCGGTCCGATACCCTGGTCACCTATCTCGGGCAGTTTCCGGAGATCGACGAGGTGCAGCCGGTTGTCACCGGCCAGGCGATGCTGCAGACCCAAGATGAAGTCACCGGCACCCTTTTCAAGGGGGTCAGCGCTTCCGGCGATGTGACCGACATTCGCGAATATATCAATCGGGGAGCATATGATCTGGCCACCGACAGCAGCGGACTTCCGGGCCTGGTAGCGGGGGCCGATCTGGCCAAGACGCTGAATGCACAGGTAGGCTCGCTACTCACCTCCTACACCGTGGAGGGATTCCCTTCCCTGCTGAGCTCGCCCGAGATCCAGCAATTTCGGCTTACCGGCATCTACCAGACCGGTATCGGCCGCTTCGACGATCTTTTTGTGCTGGTGGACCGCCGCTATGCCGGTAAACTGTTTCAGCTGCCGGGGATCCATGCCTCGGCGGTGGAGATCCGGCTGAAGGACAACTCCCGAATACGCGAATTCGACCAACAGCTTTCCGACGCCCTCCCCTTCCCCTACTTCACAGAATCGATCTACGAGCGGTACGGCAATATCTTCGCCTGGGTCGATCTGCAGGAACAGACGATTCCCTTTGTGATCAGCGTGATGATTATCGTAGCGGCATTCAACCTGATCGGAACGGTATTGATGATGGTTCTCGAGCGCACCAGCGATATCGGTATTCTCAAAACGATCGGGGCCAAAAGCGACGAGGTGCGCAAGGTATTTCTGCTGGAGGGGGTCTTTGTCGCGGCGATCGGCCTTGCGATCGGTATCGGGCTATCGCTGCTATTCGCCTGGATCCAGTCGACCTATCAGCTGATCCCACTCTCTGAGCAGAATTATTACATGTCCTATGCACCGGTGGAGCCTCACGCTATCGATTTTCTGCTGGTGTCGGGTGTCACCATCCTGCTTTGTGGGCTGGCCAGCTGGCTGCCTGCCCGCATCGCCGCCCGGACCGATCCACTCAAGGTGATCGCCTACGGCCGGTAATAAGGCGGTAACCCGGCCGGGATTTATCGAGTCAGCAGTCTTTTCTATAATGCCGATTCGATCTCAATATCGATACACTCCTCGAAAAAGGTATCGAACTTGTTGATCCGGTTCGACCAGTCGAGCTCTTTGTTGATGCTTTGCAGCGACGATTTGGGCAGCGGCTGGGTCTCTCCGGTCAGCAGATCCTTAAGATGATGGAACAGATCGTCCTCGGTATCGTAAAGCACCGGCGCGTGAAGCAGAGGTTTATGAAGGCTTTCGGGTATCAGCTCTGGATAGTGCAATCGGTTCGGCACCAGCGGATGACAGCCGCAGTAGATCGCCTCCATGATCGCCACACAGAAGAACTCGTAGGTAGCGGTGGATACCACGATATCCCCGCTGTGCAGCAGCTTGCTGTAGTTCTCCTTGTTTTCTACGTACCCGAAATGAGTAATATGGCGTCCATACCGCTGCCAGGCTTTTTCAAACTCCTCCGGTTTCTCATGCTGGGTATCGCCGGCCAGGATCAGGTCGAATTTAAGATCGATATCGTTGAGCCGGTTGAGCACCCGGAAAAACATCGCCGGGTTGCGGTCGAACTGCCAGCGCTGGTTCCAGACGATCACGGGGTGCTCGTTGGAGTCACGGGTGTCGGGATGCTCATCAAACCGCTTCAGATCCAGCCCGGGATACATCACAAGGCTCTTGCCGGCTATCTTGTCGATGGTGTAGTAGTGCTTGTCATCCGGATAGTTTTCAAGAAAAGCGGGCAGGGCCCGAAGAAAATCCTCACGGTGAAACTGGGAGGAGAAGAGCAGCCGGTCGGCGGCCAGCATACTCAGGTAGTTGATGTAGCAGTAGGTCAGATCGCGCTCCTCTCCTTCCGGCATCGGCTGGGTGAACTGGTTTTCATGCATGTACATGATCTTCGGCACCTCGGCGAAACGGGGATTGGTCAGTGCCAGAAAAGCCGGCATGTTGGTCATGCTGCTGACAAACAGCAGGTCGATCGGTTCCTCCACCTGTTTCGTCATCCCGGCCAGAGCTACCGAGTCGCCATGCATCCGCCATTTCCATCCCTTGTAGCTGAGATTTACGGGGATGATCCTATGCCGTGAGTGCTCCTTAAGCCCCTTGAGAAATGCTTTATGCGATCCGCTGTAGAACGGTTCAACCGCCAGGATATTCATAGTAGCAAGTGTTTCTGACGTTTCAGCTGTCTGTCAACCGGGATCCCGCAGCAACATGGATATGGGGCCGAATGCCTACCTCATCCTGTCACCTTTTCCGAAAACGGGACTCGATATCTTCGAGTGGAATATAAACGATTGTGGGTTTATTCAAAGGATCTTTGTAGGGCTCATCGCAGGCAAACAGTTGATCGACCAGGTGCTCCATCTCCCGGTCATTAAGTTTGCTGCCTCCTTTGACGGCTGTCTTGCTGGCAAAGGCGATCGCCACCTTGTGCCGGGCATCCAGCTTTACCGAGCCCTCCAGCTGCTGGTACTGCTCCAGCATCGATCGGAGCACCTGCTGCTCGTCACCGATATCGATATCCGCGGGCACTCCGTCGATCATTGCCGTGTTGCCGCTCAGCAGCTGTATGTTGAATCCCATCCTTTTCAGGATCGGATGCAGTTCCTCCAACAGGGCGTATTCCGTGGCTGAAAGCTCTACATTCTGGGCGAAGAGCAGCTGCTGTGTGCTGGGCAGCGTGGAATCGGTGGCATTCAGGGTTTTTTCGTAGATGATCCTTTTGTGGGCGGCATGCTGGTCGATCAGGCAGAGCCCCGATCGGGTCTGGGTCAGAATATAGCGATTGTGAAGCTGCCAGAAACTTTGCTCCCGGGCTGTTCGGGAAGAAGTGCCGCTGGTTTTTTCATCCCCCGCCGCTTCCCGGTCTCCATACATCTTTTGAGCGAAATCATCCTTGTCCCCGACCTCCCGCTTCTCAAAGTTGATCCGCGAGGGTAGGTGAAGCGGACCGCTCCCGGCCCCGGTGTTTCGTTTTCCAAAATCGATATTGGTGTCGAAGGATGATGGCCCGCGATCTTCGAAATCCTCCCGTTCACCGAGATCCGGGACTCTGAAATGTTCATTCAGTGCCTTCTTCACTACCGACCGTACCACCTTGTTGACCGTCCGTTCATCCTCAAACTTTACCTCCTCCTTTGCCGGATGCACATTCACATCCACCTGTTCCGGATTGATATCGATAAAGATCGCGTAAAAGGGATATTCACGTTCTCCGGTCCACACATCATAGATCGAGAGTATGGCGTGCGTGAGATACCGATGCTGAAAAGGACGGCCGTTTACAAAAAGAAACTGTTCCCCCCGGCTTTTCTTGGTGAGTTTGGGATCTGAAAGAATGCCCCGCACCGTCACGTAACTGGTCTCCTCCCGGAAGGTAATGAGGCTGGCCCGATAGCTCTTGCCGAACATACCTGCGATCCGCTCCTTGATCGGTTGGCCGGCAGGCAAGTCATAGATCTGATCGGTATCCGCGATCAGTTCAAATCCGATATCCTGGTTGGCGATAGCGGCCTGCTGTATGGTCTTCAGTATGTGCCGGAATTCGGTCGCATCGGTCTTTAAAAATTGCCGGCGGGCAGGCACATTGAAAAAGAGGTTGCTCACAGCCACCGACGTTCCGTTTTCCACCGCCGCCGGTTCGAACTTCTTCTGTTCCCCTCCCCATATTTCAAATTCATAGCCGATCTCATCTTCGGGACGCTTGGTTTTCAGCGTCACCTGCGAGACGGAAGCAATCGAAGCCAGCGCTTCCCCGCGGAAACCCAGGGTCCGTACCCTGAAAAGATCTTCAATGCTGCTTATTTTCGAGGTGGCGTGAGAGGCAAAAGCCAACGGTATATCCTCTTTGCCCATTCCGGAGCCGTTGTCGATTACCTGAATGAGAGTCCGCCCCGCATTCTGTATGATGATCTTGATACGGTCAGCGCCGGCATCTATCGCGTTATCCAGCAGTTCCTTCACCACCGAGCTGGGGCGTTGGATCACTTCGCCGGCCGCTATTTTGTTGGAAACCTCGGGGGGAAGCTGATGAATGATCGATTGTGAGGTGTCCGTATTGTTGCTCAACGTAATCTGTTAAAGGATTCTTGGATTTCCCGAAAATAACAAAAGGCTGGGAGGGAGTCACACCCAGCAGGCAATATTCTGCGAGGGTCAAATCTATTCAGTTCAGATGATCCGGCTACACGTTCCCCAGTATATAGATCAGATAGACGACAAACGCCAACAAGGCAGTATAGAGTATGATAGATCGGCCCTGATGATGCTTCTTGTGGGGCCGCTTGATCTTGATCCGCCGTTTTCTTCGCTCCTCCTCTTTGGGATCGTAGTAGCGGTACTCGTAATTAAATTTCTTGGGCTTGGGCCGGTGCCCGAACATCGGTTTAATCATAACAGCACATTTGTTTCGCGGTACGGATAGAACGAATACGATCATCTGTTATTACTGTTTGTAATATAGGCAGAATAAACAAGAATATGCATTGATCGCCGGGATCGGCCCTGATTCAATCTCATCCGTCCAGATTCCCTAGAGCAACTACTCGGTGGCGACAGCCTACAATCAACACATATCACGGAATTAACTCCGCACCATTGCTTGTTATTTCTGTACTGCTCAAGGCTGGGCACGTGCCCGATTTTTTACTATACTTCAGGCCGAATTTTAACCCGACAAAATTATTATAGATATCCATGAGCTACAACAAGATAACCCCTCCCGATACAGGTCAAATTATTGAAAAGAAAGATGACGGGACTCTGAATGTACCTGACAACCCGATCATTCCATTTATCATGGGCGACGGAACCGGCGTCGATATTACGCCCACCATGCGTCATGTCCTCGACAGCGCTGTCGAAAAAGCGTACGGTGGCGAAAGAAAGATCGAGTGGTTCGAGATCTATGCCGGCGAGAAAGCGGTTAAATTCTACGGCGATGACGAGTGGTTGCCCGAGGATACCCTCAAGGCTATCGAAGAGTACCTGGTGGCGATTAAAGGACCACTGACCACTCCTGTCGGTGGAGGTATCCGTTCGCTGAACGTAGCGATCCGCCAGAAGATGGATCTCTACGCCTGTGTACGCCCGGTCAAGTACTACCAGGGAACGCCCACCCCTGTTTCGAATCCCGATCCCTATGACATGGTGATCTTCCGGGAAAACACCGAGGACATCTATGCCGGTATCGAGTATCAGACCGGAACCGATGAAAATGAGAAGCTCAAGAAATTCCTGATAGATGATATGGGGGTCGATCAGATTCGCTTCCCCGACACCACCTCGCTCGGCATCAAGCCGATTTCGGAAGAGGGTACCAAGCGGCTCGTCCGCTCCTCGATCGACTACGCCATTGAAAACGGCTATGAAAGCGTGACCCTGGTGCACAAAGGCAATATCATGAAGTTCACCGAGGGCAGCTTCAAAAACTGGGGTTACGAGGTAGCCAAGGAGGAATATGACGCCGAGGAGTTCGGTGGTGGGCCGTGGTGCAAACTGCCCAACGGCATTGTCGTCAAGGATGTGATTGCTGATGCATTTCTACAACAG
>JAWVYR010000191.1:0-5591 GCA_033722635.1 Balneolaceae bacterium
CATTCTACTAGTGCCCATTTTCCTCTCCTAAATGCCCAATGCTCAATTCATAATTCAAGGTTCATAATGCTAAATTCAATTCATCCCACTCCCTTGATCAGGTTCACCGTCTCCTTTACGGCGTCCTTTTTCCCGACGATGGTCAGCTTGTCCCCTTTCTGCAGGGTTGTATCGCCGTGGGGCACAATTAGCTTACCGTCTCGATTTATCATCGCGATCAAGCACTCCCTGTGAACCGATATATCCTGTATCTGCCTACCGATGCTATCATCGCCGGGTTCTATAACCTCCACCTGGTCTTCCGATTCCAGAAACAAATTGCGAATTTCCTCTTCATCTTCCATCATTCTCCACTGCTCTTCGAAATCGATATCCTCGACACGGTTGGCCAGCTCCGCAAGAAACCGAAGGTGTTGCCGGGGGCTGTCCTTCGGGCTTATCAGGATGAACATCGCATAGATCGGCTCTTCGGCACCCTCCACCGTAATGCCCGCTTTCGAATGGACAATCACCAGTTCCGGATGGGTGGCCTCCTCCAGTTTGGCATGCGGCATCGCCACATGTTTCCCGATCGGGGTATCGCCGGTCCGGGTCATGCTTTGCAGCAGATCATAAACTTTATCAGGAGTGACATCGAGCCGATCGGCAAAGATGCCGGAGGCTTCCATCAGGATATGATCCTCGGAATGCCCTTTTTCGTGCCGCAATACGACAGCCCGCACCACGCACTGTTCAAATACATCCTCTTTACGCGTCCCTTTCTCGCGGATAATCTGGCGCAGCTCCTCGTTAAGCTGGGGGGTGGCTGCCGCCCCCATTCGTTCGAACACCTGGTACATGGCTGCTGATCGGTCCACCCGGTCCTTCGCGTAGAGGAAATACCACAGCGTACCCACACCGACGACGCCCAGCGAAAGTATCATGGGAAGAATGCCGAGCTCCGGAATCAGTACCACGGGGGTTAGGATCCCGATGATCTGCACCCACGGGTAGAATGAGGGCATATATCCGGGGTCATATGCCGTAATTTTACTCTCCCTCATCACAATGACCGCAAGATTTATCAGGCCGAAAATGAGCAACATAAAGGCGCTACCCAACTTGGCGATACCCTCGGGGGAAAGGACCAGGATAAAGAATATCATCAATCCTGTAGTGAGCAGGATGGAACGTGTGGGGGTGTTGAATTTTCCGATCTTCTTCCAATAGGGGCCCACGAGATTGTCGCGGCTCATCGCCAGAGGGTAACGCGAGGCAGACGTCAAACCGGCATTGGCAGCCGCAGTAAAGGCCAGGATGGCTCCCACTGCAACCACGATCTTCCCGATCTCTCCCATAAATACTTCCGCCGCATCCGCAATCGGGGTCAGCGAGCCGGCCAGCACCTCTCCCGGCAGTACCCCCACCACCACGGTTAACCCCAGGGCATAGATGATCAGTGTCAGTGCCATGGCTACGATCATCCCATAAGGGATATTTGTTTCAAGATTTTTCACCTCCTCCGCCACACTGGCGATCTTGGTGATGCCCGCAAAGGAAATATAAACCAAGGCGACCGATTCCAGGAAACTGCCCCCGAAATCGACAAAGAAAGGTTTGAGGTTGCCGGAACTGGTAAAGAAAAGTCCTTTGGCTATGAAAAAGGTCAGCAATCCCAACAACAGCGAGACAAAGAGTCCTTGCACCTTGCCCACCTTTTTTACTCCACTGATACTAAGCCCGGCAAATACGACGCACAAGGCCACCGCAACCGGTTTAATAGGAAGCTCCAAAAACATCACCAGGTAGGCACCCAGGCCGATCAGGGCAAAGGCACTTTTAAACGCCAGGGAAAGCCAGGTCCCGAGACCGGAAATGGTACCTACCAGGGGGCCCATACTCCGGTCGAGAAAATAGTAGACGCCCCCGGCCTTGGGCATAGCCGTGGATAATTCAGCCTTACTTATCAAGGCGGGAATGAAAAGCAACCCGGAAACCAGATAAGCCAGAATGGCTGATGGGCCAATTTTTGCATACACCACTCCGGGCAGCAGGAAAAAACCCGAACTGAGCATCGGACCGATGCCGAATGCCACCACATCAAAAAATCCCAGTCTCTTTTTTAATCCCTGTTTTGCCATCGAGCCCGTCTTGAAATTTTGTTTACACTAGAATTAAGATGAGAGTTCACAGCCGCATTTCAAAACAGCGGTTGTAAAATGTGGAGGATTGCCAAGTAGCACCTCGGCAAGGTGCCATTATTCAAAGACAAACCGGAAGGTGATGGTTCCCCATTGCGACTGCTGGGGCACGCCGGAGGGCAGGCGCGAGAATCGCCAGCTGCGCAGCGTGCGCATTACCTCTCGCTCAAGCTCCGGGTTCATCTTCCTGAGGGGAATGATGCGCCCGATAGTTCCGTCGGGTTTCACCTCAAAACGAACCGTGATGGTAGCCTCTTCGTCGGCCGTGTTGTCGGGCAGCGGCTGCACCATAGGATCTCGTTCAATATCACCCTCCCAGCGCAGCTCATAGGGAGCCGACTTCTCGGAATCGTTGCCGGATCCCTGCTCAGTACTCACCTTGCCCTTGGTTCCATCCTCATCGCCGCTTGTTTTTTGGCCCTCTTTTACCGTTTCCTCCTTTTCCGTTTTTGGAGGTACGGTGATCTCTTCCTGCTCTTTCTGCTCCGCCTTCTGGTTCGGATCCACCTTGTCGGTTTTGGGTGTCTTCAGTTCCTCTTCCTGAACATTCTCCTTTTGCTCCGGGGCATTCACCGGCTTGGTGGTCTCCTTGGTGGTGGTCTGTTTCTGCTCGGTGGGCTGGGGTTCGTCGGGCTGCGGATTTTCCGGCTGGGTTTCGGAGGGATCGGGTCGAGTAGCGACCTGCTCGGCTTTCACCTCGGAATATTCGGTGAGGGTCCCGGTTCTGTACTCTCCCAGTTCAATTTCTATAAAGGAAGGTCGTACATCAGCATCGAGATTGAAGGTATAGAGGATAAAGAAAACGGCCAGCACCAGGTGAAATCCCAGTGATATGGCAAAGGCAAATCGATCCTCTTTTTTGATGCTGTCCAGTGTCATCGGCTATCGGGTTCCGCGCTCGGTGGCCATTACAATTTTTAGATTCAGTGCATTTGCGATATTCATTACACGAACCGCATCGTCAACCACAGCTTGACGGTCTGCCCTAAGAACGAGCGTCGACTGCGGTTTCTTATCCACCGCTTCGCGGATCGAAGATGCCAGCATGCCGCGGCTGGTTGGCGATCCATCCACAAAAAACTGGCCATCCTTGGTAACAGCCACAGATACGAACAGCTGTTCGGTCTGCGCACCCGTCTCCGCCTTGGGTACATCCACCTTGATGCCGAAATTGGTCACAAATGAAGAAGTCAGCAGGAAGAATATGAGCAGCAGGAGCACGATATCGGTCAGCGACGACTGTGAGAACAGTGTCAGCGGCTCCAGCCGGTCTTCATCTTTTCTGAATTCCATCATACCATGGTCTCCTGTTTTTTCTTGGCTGACGGAGTCTGCAGCAGGTCGATAAAGTCAGCGGATGCATTTTCAAGTTCGTGAATCATCCGGTTGATCTTGCCCAGTAAAAAATTGTAGAACCCGTATGCGATGATACCCACAATCAACCCGGTAGCGGTGGTGATCAGCGCTTCCCAGATCCCGCCGGCCAGCACGCTGGGATTTACATTCCCCTGCAGGGCCTGGATATCCATGAACGCTTCGATCATTCCCGTTACCGTACCGGTAAATCCAAGCAGGGGCCCGACCCCGGCAATGGTTGCCAGCCAGTTCATCCGTTTTTCGAGATGATAGATCTCCTTTTTGCCGGCGTTGCGGATCGCATCCTCGATATCCCGTATCGGCCGCCCTAACCTTCGGATGCCCGCTTTCAGTATCCTCGGCAAGGGCTTGTCGATGCTGTCGCAGTAGGTGAGGGCCCGTTCGCGATCGCCGTCCTTGAGCATCCCTTCGATGGTTCTAAGGAAATTGTCAATATCGATGCGTGAGTTGTTTAGCGATCGCCACCGTTCGGCGATGACAAATATAGCCAGCAGCGACAGCAGGAACAGGGGTATCATCAATACTCCACCCTCGGCCAGGAGTTCGATCATCGACATGGTCTCCGGCTGTGCCGACAGATTGAGCGTATCCTGTGCGGTGGTATCCGGCTGCTGCAGCCAAACAAGTAATATCTTAGTCATAAGCAAATGGGACATGATTGGTTGTTACCTGATCTTTTTAATAAAATGGTTGCTTCTGAACGGCTCCTGTAGATTGCCGACCGCATCCCTGGCATCACCGACCGTCTCGAACTGTCCGATGCCCACACGCCAGTAGGTGGTACCACGCACCACCGCCTGTGTAAGGATGGTACGGAAACCCTCGTTTCTGAGATCGTCACGTATGCCGCGCGCCTTGGATTCACTTCTCAGGGAGTGGACGATGATCGTGTAACCGTCGTTTGCCTCTGGATTCAACTCGCCCTTCAAGCCGTAAACGGGCGGTGGTGGCTGCTCCTGTTGTTCAGTCTGTGATGGCGACGGCTGCTCCGACTCCGTAGCCTGCGGCTGCTGCTCCTCGGTCGAAGGCTGTTGTGTGTTCTGTGTTTCAGGGGCCGGTTCATTTATATCATCGTTCTGCGGTTGTTGTTCCGGCTGAGTTTCCTGCGGCGGGGGTGGTGGCTGCTGCTCAACGACCGTCTCCCCGTTGCCGCCGGACAGGCCGGGTATCAAACCCATATCAAAAACCAGCCACCCGGCCGCTGCCAGAGCCGCCACTATTACAAAAACCGTAAGGATTGTGCCGATTGGATCCTTTTCATCCTCAGCAGATTTCGGTGAGGTTTTTCGGGATGCGGATCTTTGGGTTGCTTTCGGCGTTGTTTCAGGCCTGGATTTGCGTTCCCGACCCGAGTCAAATTGAAATTTCGGTTTGGGCTTCTCCTCTTCGGTTTTGTCATCCTTGACGGACTCCCGGCCAACCGCTTCCTCCTCTCCAGCAGGTTCTCCGGGGGGTGGTGCCGGCATCGCTTCATCCTCCAATCTATCGGCCGGCGGCTTCGGCTCCTTCTCATCCTCTTTTTCATCCGGAGGCGGCACCGGTTTATCCTTCTCACCGGGAATGGGGCTCGGCGGTTCCGGCTCCTCACCTGGTGCCGGTTGCTGTTGGGGGGTCGGCTTCTCTGGTTCTTCAGCAGCGGGCTCCTCCTCTTCTTCCGGTAGGTCCAGGCCCCAAACCCTGTCTTCTTCTGTAGCCTTTTCCGGCTTCTCATCCTCTTTACCGCTTTCGGCTTTCGTTTTTTTCTCTTCGGTCGACCCTTCCCCGAAAGCACCGATCAACTCGATCGGTTCCATCCCCGTGTACTTGTGGTTGATTTCGGTTTTCAGCTCTTCAGCGGGTTCAAAATGCAGCATGTCATCCGCAATGCTGAAGGTTCCAAACTCCTTGATCTCGAATGTTTTACCCTTTTCAGCTGCTTTTTTGATCTTGTTGATCAGTTCGGAGAGCTGTTCCTCGATCTGTTCCCTCTCCAGACCTGTCTTTTGAGCTAACAGCTCGATCAGCTGTTGTCTGTCGATTGTCATAACCTCACTC
>JAWVYR010000192.1:0-5583 GCA_033722635.1 Balneolaceae bacterium
CCGTTCTGGCGCAAGTATTCAGATTTATTGCCATTCCCAAAATCGATCCAGCAGCAGATGCTGAATAAAATGAGTTCTCGCTCTACTCGCACCATTTTTTCAGCATGACAAGAGGTTGATATCAATTATCAATAGCGTGGGGATCTCTTCCCGCGCCGGAGGTGAAGAACGATATAATTCAGGCATTAAACTGCCTCAATAACAAAAAAGGCTTCCCGAACGGGAAGCCTTTTCTATTTAATTAAACTTCATTGGGAGAGCGGAATCTATTACTCCTCCGACTCCTCCTTCACATCAGCTTCAGCTTCGGCTTCAGTCTCTTCAGCCTCTTTGGCCTCGGCTTCTGCTTCCGGCTGCTGCTCTTCCTGTCCGTCTCCGCCTTCCTCTTCTCCGGCACCCAGCGCTTCGAAGACCTTCGCCACTTCGGCTTCCTCCTCGTCGAGCTCTGTCTTGGCACCGACGATGATATCTTCATATTTGCGCAGTCCGGTTCCGGCGGGCACTTTGTGTCCGACCACTACATTCTCCTTGAGACCCAGCAGGTGATCTTTCTTGGCTTCGATGGAAGCCTGGGTGAGCACCTTGGTGGTCTCCTGGAACGAGGCGGCTGACAGCCAGCTGTCGGTCGACAGGGCAGCCCGTGTGATGCCGAGCAGTATCGGCTTGGATATGGCCGGTTCGGCTTCGCGGGTCTGCAGCTCCTCAACTCCCTCCTGGATCAGCTCGTTGTTGATCTCGCGGATCTCACGGCGGTCGAGGATAGTTCCCTGTTTCAGATCGCTTCCGCCCGGATCGGTAACTACAAACTTACCGATCAGCTCGTCATTCTTGTTGTTGAGCTCAAAGCGGTCGACCTTGTCACCTTCCAGGTACATGGTGTCGCCCGGATCGGTAACTTCAACTTTCTGCATCATGGTGCGCACGATCACCTCAATGTGCTTGTCGTTGATCCGCACGCCCTGCAGTCGGTAAACCTCCTGAATCTCGTTCACGAGGTAGGATTGCACCGCATAGGGTCCGAGGATGTTGAGAATCTCCTGAGCCGGTATGGTACCGTCGGAGAGTGGCTGACCCGCCTTCACATAATCGTTCTCCTGAACGAGGATATGCTTCGACAGGGAGATGAGGTACTTCTTCTCATCGGTTCCGTCCTTGCTCTCGACGATAACCTCCTGGGAACCCCGCTTGCGGCCGCCCATTCTTACGATACCGTCGATCTCGGAGACCACGGCCGGATCGCTGGGCGAGCGCGCTTCAAAGAGCTCGGTCACCCGCGGCAGGCCTGCGGTAATATCCTTCGACTTGGAGGTGGCCCGCGGTATCTTGGCGAGCACCTGTCCGGCCGAAACTTCCTCGCCATCTTCCACGACGATGTGGGTTTCCACCGGCAGCGTCTTCTCGATCACGCGGTCGCCTTCTCCTTTGACCAGGAGTGTCGGAACCAGGGATCGATCCTTCGAGTCGATGATCACTTTCTCCCGGTGACCGGTTTGGGTATCGGTCTCTTCGGAGAAGGTGATATCCTCGATGATATCCTTGTACTCGACGGTTCCGTCGATCTCGGAGAACATGTTGGCGTTGTAGGGATCCCACTTGCAGAGGGGAACGCCTTTCGGTACCGTATCACCTTCCTCTACGAGCAGTTCTGCACCGTAGGGGATGTTATAGGTGGTCAGGGTTTTGCCCTCCTCATCCAGTATCTTGATCTCGCCGGCGCGGCTCAGTACAATGTTGTGCACCTCCTCGCCGTCATCATATTCGACCACTCGCACATTCTCAAATTCGATTTTACCCTCGAATTTGGCCTTGTGCTGCGATTCAGCCTCCATGCGGGAAGCAGTACCACCCACGTGGAACGTCCGAAGGGTCAGCTGCGTACCCGGCTCGCCGATCGACTGGGCTGCGATAACCCCCACAGCCTCACCGACCTGCACCATGGTGCCCCTCGCGAGGTCGCGTCCGTAACACTTCGCGCAGACTCCTCGCTCGCTTTCACAGGTCAGTACCGACCGGATTTCGACTTCATCGATCGAGGTTTCGGCAATCTTCTTGGCCACCCCTTCATCGATCAGATCATTGGCTTCACAGATCAGGTCATCCGAGATCGGGTCGTAGATATCGTGCAGTGAAACCCGTCCGAGGATACGGTCCTCGAGGCTTTCGATCACATCCTCGTTGTCCTTCAGCGCTTTCATCTTGATACCGCGCAGCGTGCCGCAGTCGGTCTCATTGATGATGATATCCTGCGACACATCCACCAGTCGCCGTGTCAGGTAGCCGGCGTCGGCAGTTTTCAGGGCGGTATCGGCCAAACCTTTACGGGCACCGTGTGTCGAGATAAAGTATTCAAGTACGGTCAACCCCTCCTTGAAACTGGAGAGAATCGGATTTTCGATCACCTCATTGCCCTGCTGCATCGAGCTCTTCTGCGGCTTGGCCATCAGCCCCCGCATACCTCCGAGCTGTCGAATCTGCTCTTTGGAACCCCGGGCTCCCGAGTCGGCCATCATAAATACCGGGTTGAATCCTTCGCGGTCGCTGGACAGCTCATTGAACAGCGTCTCGGAGACCCTGTTGGTGGTGCTGGTCCATTTGTCGATCACCTGATTGTACCGCTCGTTGTCGGTGATGAAGCCCATCTCATAGCGTTCCGTGATTTCGGAAACTTCATCCTGGGCCTTCTCGATCAGTTTCTGCTTCTCATCGGGGATCACGATATCCTCGAGGTTGAAGGAGAGTCCGCCGGTGGTGGCTTTTTCAAAACCGAGTCTTTTCATTTCGTCGAGAAACGCCGAGGTTCGGGCGGTACCGACAACACTGTGAATGTCGCCGATAAGATTCCGCAGCTCCTTCTTGCCGAGTGTCTTGTTGGTAAACGGCATCTCCTCGGGCAGGATCTCGTTGAAGATCACCCGGCCGGTGGTGGTTTTAACAATTTCATAGTCAACTTCGCCCTCCTCGTTTTCATGCGGAACACGAACATTGATCTTGGCATGCAGATCGATCCGGTTCTGGTCGTACGCAACCAGCACCTCGTCGGTGTTGGCGAACGTCTTGCCTTCCCCTTTCTGATCACCGGCCATCTTGGTCAGGTAGTAGATACCCAATACCATATCCTGCGACGGTACCGCGATGGGTCCGCCGTTGGCCGGACTCAATATATTGTGAGATCCCAGCATCAGGATGGAAGCTTCAAGGATGGCGTCGTGGCTCAGCGGCACGTGTACGGCCATCTGGTCGCCGTCAAAGTCGGCGTTGAAGGCGGTACAGGAGAGCGGATGCAGACGGATCGCTTTCTCCTCGATCAGCACCGGCTGATAGGCCTGGATACCCAGGCGGTGCAGCGTAGGCGCACGGTTGAGCATCACCGGGTGTCCGTCGATCACATTTTCAAGGACCTCCCAGACCACCGGATCGCGCCGGTCGACCACTTTCTTGGCGCTCTTGACCGTCTTCACATATCCGCGCTCAATCAGCCGGCGGATGATAAACGGCTTGTAAAGCTCGACCGCCATCTCTTTGGGCAGGCCGCATTCGTGCATCTTCAATTCCGGTCCGACCACAATAACGGAACGCCCGGAATAGTCCACCCGCTTACCCAGCAGGTTTTGGCGGAAACGACCGCTCTTACCCTTCAGCATGTCGCTGAGCGATTTCAGCGGACGGTTGTTGTTGCGCACTGCATTGGATTTCCGGGAGTTGTCATAGAGCGAGTCGACCGCTTCCTGGAGCATCCGCTTCTCGTTGCGCAGGATCACATCCGGCGCTTTGATATCGATCAGCCGCTTCAGGCGGTTGTTGCGGATAATCACTCTTCGGTAGAGATCGTTCAAGTCGGAGGTAGCAAACCGGCCACCTTCCAGCGGTACCAGCGGCCGCAGCTCCGGAGGGATGACCGGGATCACCCGCTGCACCATCCACTCGGGCCGGTTCTCGGTGTGCTGATTGGCCGCGCGGAACGACTCGATCACCTGCAGGCGCTTCAATTTCTTTTTCTTGCGCATCTGGGAGGTCTCGTTCCGAACCTCTTCGCGGAGGCGGTAAGCCAGGCTGTCCAGCTCCAGACCCTGCAGGAGCTCTTCCAAGGCTTCGGCGCCCTCCATGGCGATAAATTTGTCTTCATCCTCGTCATCCAGCTCAAAATGATCTTCCGGGAGCTGGTCGAGGATATCGTAGTATTCCTCCTCGGTCACCAGGTCACTTCGCTTGTATCCCAGGTCGCGGGCCATGCCCGGCTGGGTAATCACGTAGGTCTCGTAGTAGACGACCTTCTCCAGATTTTTTGAGGAGTAGCCGAGCAGGTATGCCAGCTTGTTGGGAAGTGATTTGAAATACCAGATATGTACAACCGGCACCGTCAGGGAGATATGTCCCATACGCTCACGGCGAACCGCTTTTCTGGTCACTTCCACGCCACAGCGATCGCAGATGATCCCCTTGTAGCGAATCCTCTTGTATTTGCCGCAGTGGCATTCGTAGTCCTTGACCGGCCCGAAGATCTTTTCACAGAAAAGACCATCCATCTCGGGCTTAAACGTCCGGTAGTTGATGGTTTCGGGTGTCAGGACTTCCCCGTGGGATCGAGACAGGATGGTCTCCGGCGATGCCAGGGAAATGCCTATGTTATCGAAGTCTTTGGAAACGGTCAGTGTGTTGGTAGTAGGCAAGGAATTACCTCCGGATTAACTTGATTAATCAGTAGAATATCTCTGAATTTTGTTTTTAGTCGATGTGAATCTCGAGGCCAAGGCCCATCAGCTCTCGCAGCAGAACCTTGAACGATTCAGGCACGTCGCCTTCGGGCAGGTTCTCACCCTTCACGATGGCTTCATATACTCTCGAGCGGCCTTTCACATCGTCACTTTTAACCGTAAGCATCTCTTTAAGGATGCTGGATGCACCGTATGCGTAGAGGGCCCAGACCTCCATCTCGCCCAGGCGCTGCCCGCCGAACTGGGCTTTTCCGCCCAGCGGCTGCTGGGTGATAAGGGAGTAGGGTCCGATTGAACGTGAATGCATCTTGTCTTCGACCAAGTGATTCAGCTTCATCATGTAGATGTAGCCGACCGTCGTCTGCTGGTCGAATGCTTCACCGGTGCGGCCATCATGCAGCGTGACGCGGCCATCTTCCGGCAGGCCTGCTTCTTCCAGCTTCTCCTGAACCTGATCATAGGAGGCACCATCGAAGATCGGGGAAGCGAATTTCATCCCCAGTTCCTTTCCGGCCCATCCGAGTATGGTTTCATAGATCTGGCCCAGGTTCATGCGGGAGGGCACACCCAGCGGATTCAGCAAAATGTCGACGGGGGTGCCGTCGTCCATATAGGGCATATCCTCTATCGGCACAACTTTGGCGACAACACCCTTGTTACCGTGTCGTCCGGCCATCTTGTCGCCGACTTGAAGCTTGCGCTTCTTGGCTACATACACCTTGGCTTTCTGGATGATCCCGGGCGGCAGGTCATCTCCCACCTGGATCTGATACTTACGCCGTTTGGCTTCGGTGTCGAGGTCGCGGCGAAGCTCGCGATAGTTCTTGAACAGCAACTTCACATGCTCCACCAGATCTTCGTCGGTGGCCCA
>JAWVYR010000193.1:0-5553 GCA_033722635.1 Balneolaceae bacterium
ATGATATATGGTGTTATGTTTTTGAGTTATTTTTCGACAGACATTTGGTGTTACTATATGCATACACTTCCCGGCGGGTAGCACCCCCAATGAATACTTTGGAGGGCTGAATCGTTTCTGCAATGCAGGCTTTTGTCTTATGGATTACAGGCGGAGGGAAAGCGGCAGGGTATGGTTTTATAAAAAGATCCCCGCGATCTGTTGGATAAACAGTTCTCGAAGATCCTAATCGAAGTAGCGTGTGATGGACTCGAAAACGGCTCTTATACTTTCCGCCCAAAGAAATGGTTTATGAGAAGTAAAATTTGAAAACCGAATTTCAGGGGGTATCCACTCTCTTTTTTACCTGACATACTAGAATCTAACTCCGATCTTCAATAAGCCGCAAAACAAGAAGACCGGATCTTCTTAGCTTCATATTCCAATAGATAATCCCGCCATACTCGACCCATTTTTCCGATTCTTTTATTGAGGATACCAAAGTGGACTGATATCAGAATTGCCGGGCCGATTGGTAATCTGCCTTTTGTCTGACCCATCAGCATTCATAAGCCAAATTTCGGTGTCACCGGTGACAAAGCTTTGATATAGAATTTGACTGCCGTCAGTCGACCATGCTGCATTTTGGCCACCTCCTTCCGTATTGAGCTGCATCAGATTGGAACCGTCAGCCGCCATTTTCCAGATTTCGGGGTTAGTTGTTCCGCCACGGTTACTTCTGAAAAGAAGCTGGGAACCATCAGGCGACCACGACGGCTCGAGATCCAAACCAGGATCATTGGTAAGGTTAGTTAGGCTGGAACCATCAGAAGCCATCACCCATACCTCGAAATTTCCACTGCGGTCGCTAAGGAATGCAATCTGAGATCCATCCGGGGACCATTGGTACTCGAAATCAAGACCACTGTCATTGGTGAGATTGGTTGGATTGGAACCATCGGAATTCATGATCCAAATATCCTCGTTGCCGCTGCGATTGCTCCGGAATAGAATTTGGCTGCCGTCCGGAGACCATTGGGCATTGAGATCCGCTCCCGGATCGTTGGTCAAATTGACAGCATTGGACCCATCCGCATCAGCTTTCCATATCTCATTGTCCCCTGTGAGACTCGTGTTGAAAGCAATCTGAGATCCATCAGGCGACCAGCGCGGAAGAAAGTCATTACTTGACGAACTAATCAATGTCGTTTGATCGGTTCCATCCGCTTCCATAATCCAGATGTCATCATTGCCAGAGCGGTTGGTAACAAATAATATGTTGGATCCATCGGGTGAAAACGTATGCTGGAAATCCCCTCCAGCCGAATTTGTAAGGTTTAAGAGATCTGTTCCATTGATACGGATGGTCCAGATATCAAGATCGCCTGTTCGGTTACTCACAAAAGCAATTCGAGAGGCGGGAAGGACCGTAAAAACAGGACTTTGTGTTTCCATGCCGTTGGATTCTACTCGTATCGGTCCGGTTCTGGCTCCTTCCGGAACTACGGTAATGAGTTCGGTTGCACTGGCCTGCTGCACCTCCGCAATGATTCCACCATTAAATGTCACAACATTTTCGCTGGCCGTTGGGCTGAAGTTCATTCCGGAAATAGTGATTTGCGTACCCGCCATGCCGCTATCCGGATCCACATTTGTAATACCCGGCATCTGCGCCTCTACAATAAAATTGGGCCCAACAGCGGTCTGGCCTCTGACCACCACCATGACTGCACCGGTAACCGCCTGAGCTGGTACAGTGACCGTTATAGATGTAGAGGTTGAAGTTGCAATATTCGCCAATACGCCACCGAACGTCACACTATTCTCAGAGATCGTTGCACTAAATCCGCTTCCATTGATAGTGACGGTGGACCCCGTTGGCCCGGCGGTCGGATTAATAGAGGTGATTTCAGGAACTGTTAATGAATCTGAACTACTGTCACACGAAAAGGTTGTCACCAAAAGCACACTGACCAGAACGTACAGGCTGAAGTCTAACGTTTTCAATATCATATCCTATCCAGCTATTTGATAATATCAGCTGATATAAGAGATTTACCAATGAAAGGCAATAAAAAAAACCCCGGCATGAAGTCACACCGGGGTTCGATTACTAGTAGCGTGGGGGAGATTCGAACTCCCGGCCTCCGGGTTATGAATCCGACGCTCTTACCACCTGAGCTACCACGCCATTTTTCATATAATTTTAAATTTTGAATGCTGAATGTTGAATTAGTTGCTAATCTCGCTTCGTTCCTGCCCGACGAAGCCCGATTGCTTCGGGCGAAGGCGGGCTACCACGCCATTATTCATACAATTTTGAATGTTGAATTTTGAATGCTAAAAGTTGAATTCACATTCTTCACGCACCCATCTTTACAAACGGAAAGAAAAATGAAGCCGTTCTTTCCGCGCCTGATTGACAGATCCCAAATATAAAATAATTCCGGCAAAACATTAACAGCATTCAGATTATTTTTTGCAGGATGAGCCCTAAACTTACTCTTTGAGGCTCGACAATTTAGCTTTATTTTTACGCACTTCGTGAAACGCTAATTTTCAGATAACAGGATCACTCTTTTCAGCCGATGGCCAAAAAAATCACCAACCGATCGGAAGATTATTCACAATGGTACCAGGATGTAATTCGTGAGGCGAAACTCGCCGACCACTCCCCGGTCCGCGGCAGCATGATCATCCGCCCCAACGGCTACGCCCTGTGGGAAAAGATGAAGGGAGTGCTCGACCGGATGTTCAAGGAGACCGGCCACGAAAACGCCTACTTTCCCCTGTTCATACCAAAATCGTTTCTTTCCAAGGAGGCCCAGCACGTGGAGGGATTCGCCAAGGAGTGCGCTGTGGTCACCCACAGCCGCCTGAAAAGTGTGAACGGCGGCGTGGAGGTGGACCCGGAATCGCGGCTGGAGGAGGAACTAATTGTCCGACCGACTTCCGAAACGATCATCTGGGATGCCTACCGCGACTGGATCCAGTCGTACCGCGACCTGCCGATCCTGATCAATCAATGGGCTAATGTGGTGCGCTGGGAGATGCGCACCCGGCTCTTCCTGCGTACCCTGGAGTTCCTGTGGCAGGAGGGCCACACCGCCCACGCCACCAAGGAGGAGGCGGTGGAGGAAACCCTCCGCATGCTGGAGGTCTACCGAACCTTCGTGGAGGAGTATATGGCGATGCCGGTGGTGCAGGGTGTCAAAACGGCCTCGGAGCGGTTCGCCGGTGCAGAGGATACCTACACGCTGGAAGCGCTGATGCAGGACAACAAGGCGCTGCAGGCGGGCACCTCCCATTTCCTGGGACAAAATTTTGCCAAGGCGTTTGATGTCAAGTTTCAGAGTGCCGAAGGGGAACATGAATATGTATGGGCGACCAGCTGGGGCGTCACTACCCGGCTGATCGGGGCGCTGATCATGACCCACTCCGACGACCACGGGTTGGTGATCCCGCCGAAGCTGGCTGAAACGCCGGTGGTGATCGTACCGATCTGGAAAAGCGATGAGGAGAAAAGCGCCGTGCTGGATTACTGTGATACGATCCGAAAAGAGCTGAAAGAACTGGGGATCGGGGTCAAGCTGGATGACCGCGAAAACTACAGCCCCGGATGGAAGTTCAACGAACATGAGGCGGCGGGCATCCCGCTGCGGCTGGCGATCGGTCCGAGGGACCTGGAAAACAACAACGCGGAGCTGGCCCGGCGGGATACCCTGGAGAAAGATATCGTCGACCGGGAGGGTCTGGCCGAGCGGATCTCCAACCTTTTGGAGACGATCCAGCAGGATCTCTACGATTCGGCCAGGAAGAGAATGGAGGATAACACCCACCAGGTGGACAGCTACGATGCATTCAAGGATGTGATCGAGGAGAAGGGCGGTTTTGTCTATGCACACTGGGATGGAACCGAGGAGACCGAAGCACGCGTCAAGGATGAGACCAAAGCCACCATCCGCTGTATCCCCCTTGAGGAGGGAGAAGAAGGAACTTGCATGGTTACCGGCAAAAAATCCCGGCAGCGGGTGCTTTTCGCCCGGGCTTATTAACGGCTGCAGCAGATGAATACACCTTCTGTTCCCGATGGCAGCGGCCGGATCCACCGGATCGCCCGGTACATTTCCGATCTCTTCAATCCATTTTTTATCCCACTGCTGGTCTTTTTAGCGCTCGGATGGTTGACCCCGGTCGCCTCCTCCGATTTCTTCTGGTTGATCCTCGTCGCGGCCGTTTTTTATACGCTGATTCCGCTCTCCATCACTGTGCTGCATTTTCGGTGGGGCAAAATCGAATCGCTGGATCTTCCGATCCGTAAAAAGCGGTATATGCTGTTTATCTATGCAATTCTGAGCAGCTCGACGGGCAGCCTCATCCTGATTTTCCTGTTCCTGACCGGATATCCCTTTATCGCGAAGGTGGCGGCCGTATTTATGCTGAATACCGTCATCGGTTATATCCTGAATCTGAAATGGAAGGTCAGCATCCACACCGCATCGGTTGCATCAGCGGGTATCATTTTCGGGGTATTGTGGTTTGCCGATCAATATGATGTTTTCATATTCATATGGTCGGGTATTTTATCCTTAGGTACGCTTTTACTACTTTTACCCCTGATGATGTGGTCGCGGTATCGCCTGAAGGTACATACGGCCGCCGAAATATTCGGAGGCGCTGCAGCAGGTATTTTCTTTACACTCATTGAATTAGGGTCCCTGGTCATAATCTTCTCATGATGAATATTCCCACACCACCCCTCAACTACTTTCTCTGCACTGCCGGGCAAAGCCAACAGATGGATGCCCGCACCATCGATCAGTTCGGCATCGACGGGTACACTCTGATGGAAGTTGCCGGCTCCTCGGCTGCCGGGCATCTGCGTGCAAAATTTTCGCCCGGCTGTCACGGCCTGTATCTGTGCGGCAAAGGCAACAACGCAG
This sequence comes from Balneolaceae bacterium, assembly GCA_033722635.1. Classification (GTDB taxonomy): domain Bacteria; phylum Bacteroidota; class Rhodothermia; order Balneolales; family Balneolaceae; genus JAWVYR01. Next base: position 4,923 of record JAWVYR010000193.1, read on the forward strand.
GGGATGCGCTGGTGGTGGCACGCTACCTGGTTCAGCATGGGATCGGGGCCACCATCGTACTTATCAGCGGAGATGAAGAGCTTTCGACGGATACCGATAAAAATCTTGAGCTGTTACAAAAGATCGCTGAAAACGACCCGAATGCAGCCGAAACGGTTATCATCCCCGCTTGGGATCAATTCGATCCGAACAGATCAGCCGACTTTATCATCGACGGCATGCTGGGTACCGGCCTGGACAGTGAACTGCGAGGCGACTATCAAAAAGCGGTGTCGTGGGTGAACGATTCGGCGCTGCCGGTCATTTCAATCGATATTCCTACAGGTTTGCATGCCGACACCGGTGAGGTGATGGGTGAGGCGGTGATCGCCCAGGAGACTTACTCCTTCGGGACGCTCAAGCAGGGATTTTATCTGGGAGAGGGACCCCTCTGCACCGGCAAGGTTATATTCTGCGAGCTGCCTTTTCCCAACTATTTGAAGGAATGCGACACCTACCTGATCGATGAACAGTGGGTGCCCGAGCCGGTGAACCCGCCGGCCAGGCACAAATATGAAGCGGGGGTCCTCTATATCGTGGCGGGTTCGGAAGGGTTGACCGGTGCGGCGATCATGACAGCGGAAAGCGCATG
>JAWVYR010000194.1:0-5543 GCA_033722635.1 Balneolaceae bacterium
CTATGGGGCCAGCTCATGGCCCAAGCTGAAACACCTGGGATTTCTGATCGATGTACCGTTCAAACAGACCGGTGAGGGCAATGAGGTTTTGGATATGTACAACAATGGCGAACTGGAGCGCATCGAACACTACTGCTACGAGGATGTAATGGCCACCTATGTGGTATGGCTTCACCTGAAGTACACCGTCGGCGACATCTCGGCCGAGGTGTTTGAAAATCTTCAGGAACGGGCGATGAACAAGCTCAACGAGATCCAGGAGACCGACTTCAGCTGAAGTCAGTTGGGCGGTTTCAGATCTTGGTGCCGTCGGGCAGCACTTCCTCCTTGGGAACGATAACGATCCCGTCCACCACATGATAGTTGCCGTAATCGCCGTCCTCCAGGTGGTCGCCACCCACGATGCGCACATCGTGGCCGATCTGTACATTTTTGTCAATGATCGCATTGCTGATGAAACATCTGCGTCCGATTCCCATGGCCGGATCCTCAGGTGTCCCTTCCAGGTCCTCTTTTGAGGGGAAGAAATCATTACCCATGATGATCGATTTTTCAATAGTGGTGCCTTTACCGATACGCGACCGGATACCGATCACGGAGCGTTCGATACGGCTGGCCTCGATGATGCAGCCCTCCGACAAGATCGACTTGTCGAAGGTGGTACCGGAGAGCTTGGAGGCCGGCAGCATGCGCGCCCGGGTATAGATAATGTCCTCATTGTCAAACAGATTGAATTTGGGCAGATCATCCGAAAGTTCAAGATTGGCTTCAAAGAACGATTTGACCGTTCCGATATCGGTCCAATACCCATCATAATAGAAGCTGCGGACCTCAAATTTTTCGTTGATCGCCTTGGGAATGATCTCCTTGCCGAAATCGGTCGCATCAGGATTCTCCTCGAAGAGCTGGAGCAGCGCTTCTTTTTTGAAAATATAGATTCCCATGGAGGCCAGATAGACCCGACCCTCCCTCGTATATTTTTCGGGGAGCGACGACTTCCATTTATCCAAATCATCTTTGGAGGGTTTTTCGACAAAATTTTCGATCACCCTTTTTTCCCCGGTCTTCATGATGCCGAAACCGGTGGCGTCGTCGGCCACCACAGGGATGGTACCGATGGTGAGATCGGCATCCTCCTCCATATGCTGGCCCAGCATATTCCGAAAATCCATTTGGTAAAGCTGATCGCCGGAGAGTATCAACACGTGGTCGTGGCGGTAGTTGCTCAGATGGCGCAGCGACTGCCGGACCGCGTCGGCCGTGCCCTGGAACCAGTCCTTGCTTTCAGGTGTCTGTTCCGCCGCCAGAACATCTACAAAACCGGAGGTGAACAGGTCGAAGTTAAAGCTGTTCTTGATATGCCGGTTCAGGGAGGCAGAGTTGAACTGGGTGAGCACATAAATTCTTCGGATGTCTGAATTCAGGCAGTTCGAAATGGGAATATCCACCAGGCGGTATTTCCCGCCGATAGGGACAGCCGGCTTGGAGCGCAGCTTGGTCAGCGGGAAAAGGCGGGTACCCTTGCCGCCACCCAGAATGACGGCGATCGTAGGATCATACTTGGTTACTTTTTCCATGATCTATAGTTGTATTTCTTTGTACATCTCAATGTACTGCTTTGCTGAAACATTCCACGAAAAATCCAATTCCATGATTCTTTTTCGAATTCGGCTCAATTTGCTTGAATTGTCAAAGAGTTCCAGCGCCCGGTCCAGTGCATTGATGGCGGCCTCGGGAGTAAACTCTCGGAAGGTCAAACCATATCCGCCCCGTACCGATATATCTTTCACCGTATCTTTCAATCCCCCGGTCTCCCGCACGATAGGTATGGTGCCGTACCGCATTGCATACATCTGGTTCAGCCCACAGGGCTCCACCCTGGAGGGCATAAGAATAAAATCGCTCCCCCCGTAGATCAGATGTGCCAGCGATTCGTTGTACTCCAGTGTGGCGTCAAAATAGCCCACATATTGCCTGTTCATCATATGAAACTGTTCGTGCAGGACCGGATCTCCGGTCCCCAGTACAACGAAATTTACCTCGTTATCATAATCGAGTACCCTGCGGATGAGATCGGGAAGCAGATCAGCCCCCTTCTCTCGTGCAAGCCGACCGATATAGGAAAAAGTCGGCCTCTCGGGGTCCAGGTTAAACCGGCGGCATAAGGCCTCCTTGTTGGATCTTTTCCCCTTCCCCCGGTCCCCGACGGAAAAATTTTCTTCAAGATCCGGATCCGTCTCGGGATTCCATACCTCGGTATCGATTCCGTTGAGAATGCCTCTCGCCTTGTCAAATTCCTGCTGAATAAGCGGCGCCAGGTCGTGGTCCGATTCAGCCAGCTGCTCCATATAGGTGGGCGAAACGGTGGTAAACTGCCAGCAGCACTTGATCCCGGCAGCCAGGCTGTTAAGCTTTCCGTCCCAGTCCAGCAGGCCCATATCGGCCATGTTGAAATCGGGAAGCAGCCGTCGACGATGCCGGTCCTGTATTCCCTGGTACTCCGCATTGTGAATGGTCAGCACGGTGGGAATACTCTGTAGATCCCTGTACTGATAGCTGCGGGTCATGATAAAAGGCACCAGCGCGGTGTGATGGTCGTGGCAGTGAAGTACATCGGGTTTTGTCTCCACCGCCTTGATCCAGTCCAGAGCAGCTATCTGGAAACTGAGAAATCGCTCAAATTCATCCCAGTAGCCGTGACCCGAACGCGGATCCAGGTATATACCGGGCCGGTCGAACCGTTCAGGGATATCTACCACATAGAGAGGAAATCCCAGGGCTTTGCCGATCTCTTCCTGAATCCGGTAGCTGAAGGAGTCCTCGCCCAGGGGTGCCGAATCCTGGTGAACGGTTTCGAACCGGTGGTTTTCAGTCCAGTCGTTGCGGTATTTGGGCATCACCACCGTGCCCCGCACGCCGTGATTGGGCAGATGCTTGGGAAGCGAACCCACCACATCCGCCAATCCCCCCACCTTGGCCACCGGATAACACTCGGCGCTCAAATGATATACCTTCATTTCAGCCATATCAGTCCTATAGAAAATTACCCGACTTCAAATATCACTAATGTTAACTGAAAATCTATACACTTAATTTCACATACTATTTTTTGTTAATATTGCACGATTTTATAAGTTCAGATCGTAAAATTTCAGGAATCTATTCTATGTCGATTATAGAAGTCAAGGGGATCAGTAAATCTTTCGGCGACACGGTTGCCGTTAAGGATGTGAGTTTTGAAGTGCACCGGGGTCGCATATTCGGATTGCTGGGTCCTAACGGAGCGGGAAAAACCACCGCCATCCGCATGATCAACTTCATCCTGATTCCCGACAGCGGATCCGTTATGATCAATGGCATCGAAGCCAGCGCGGAAACCCAGAGGTTGATCGGCTATATGCCGGAGGAGCGGGGCCTCTACAAAAAGATGAAGGTGGGTGAACAGCTGATCTACCTGGCCCAGCTGAAAGGGATGTCCTACACGGATGCCAAAAATGCAATTCAATACTGGCTGGATCGCTTTGATGCGACCGACTGGTATGACAAGCAGGTTGGGGAGCTCTCCAAGGGGATGTCGCAGAAGGTGCAGTTTATCGGTACCATCGCCCACGAGCCCGACATATACATTTTCGACGAACCGTTCAGCGGCCTTGATCCGATCAACAGCGAGATGCTGAAGGAGATCGTAATCGAACTAAGGGACAAAGGTAAAACCATCTTGTTCGCCACCCACCGCATGGAACAGGTCGAGCAGATGTGCGACGAGATCTGTCTTTTCAACAAGGCCAGGGCGGTATTAAAGGGTGATTTGCGGGAGATCAAGCAGTCCTTCGGTAAAAACACGGTCAACCTGGAGTTCAAGGGCGATCCCTCATTTTTGGATACATTGAAAAATGTTCGGATCAACAATCGCTCGACCAACTTTGCTGAAATCAGGGTGATGAACGGTGATCAAACCCAGGATATTCTGGAGACCGCGATGAAGCACGCCCGGATACACAGGTTTGAAGTAGTGGAACCGTCGCTTACGGAGATCTTTATTTCCACGGTAGGCGAAGACAATGTGAATCCAAAGGAACTGGTCTGAGCCTATGAGCCTTCGACAGATACTGCTGGTATGCAAAAGAGAGTATATCACCCGCATTCGCAGCAAGGGCTTTATCCTGGCTACAATCCTGATCCCCCTGGGCATGGTCGCCTTTATCGGGATCATGATCGGCATTGCTGTCTGGGAATCCGATACCGTCCACAAGATCGGAATTACGGATCATACCAGCAGCGTTTTCAGCAAACTCAGCGAGTTCAATCCCGAGCGGTATGTGGATTTTTCCGATCTTTCCCGGGATTCACTGCAATCCAGGGTGATGCGGGAGGAGATCGACGGATATATCGTGATCACCGAAAATCACCTGACGATGGATCAAGATCCGGTACTGATTCACGGAGGTTCAGGCGGACTGGAACTGATCGGAAGCATTCGCAGCGATCTCAGAAACGCGATCCGGGAAGTACGCCTGGAACGAGCCGAAGTTTCGGAAGAGATACAGAAGATTTTTGAGTCGCCCGTAGGGCTGGAAACGCAGAAACTGACCGAAGAAGGTACGACGACGGAGGATTATACAGGTTTCTTCTCCGCACTGGGCGTAATTATGGGAGTGATCATATTCGCGGGCCTCTTCGGCTACGGGGGGCTGATAACGAGAAGCGTGATAGAGGAAAAGACAAATCGAATCGTGGAGATTATCGCCTCCTCAGTAAAACCGATCGAGCTGATGATCGGCAAGATGACCGGAGTGCTGGCCCTGGGCCTCTCACAAATTATATTTTGGCTTTTGACGCTGTTCGGGCTCTCCATGGCCGCTGCCCCCCTTGCAGGCATGTTGGTCGATGCACAGACTAACTCGCTGCCGATGAGTGCCCAGCAATCGGAACAGCAGACCGAGGTCATCAATCAGCTCACCCAAAATATTCAGCAGATCGATCCGCTGATTATATTCTATTTTATCCTGTTTTTCATATTGGGTTACCTGATGTACAGCTCGTTGTTTGCCGCCATCGGATCGGCCGTCGACTCCGAGACCGATACCCAGCAATTGATGATTCCGGTTACCATCCCGATCATGGTGGGATACCTGATCATGTTCCGGGCGATGGAGGATCCCGACGGCAGCCTTGCCGTCATCGGATCGATCATCCCCTTCTTCACCCCTTTCGTGATGATCACCAGGGTGGCCATAACCACTGTCCCCTTTTGGCAGATCGGACTGTCGATACTGCTCATGCTCGGTACGCTGACCATTACGATGTGGTTCAGTGCCAAGATCTACAGCGTGGGAATACTAAGCTATGGCAAAAGCGCCGGTTTCAGGGAGTTGATGAAATGGATCCGCAGGGGTTGATGGATCGTTTGCAATAGAAATGATTACCACCCGCTTATTCCTCATTCAGCATGCTCTGAATTTGGTGAAATACCCTGGCGTCATACTCATCAAGGAGCCTGGCTTCGAGATCTTCATTCGAAGAACCGGCACCATATTGTTGTA
>JAWVYR010000195.1:0-5433 GCA_033722635.1 Balneolaceae bacterium
GGCTGATCGGATTCCCGGACCATCTGGACGCCCTCTCGGTGGATGGGTCGCCGGTTGAATGCAGCATGGATCTGGGGTCGGAGGTTCGGTCATGCACTGTGGAAGCCGGCTTTGATACCATCGAAATTCATGTGGGATAAAGATATTCGGCTTCTCCAGGTTCTTCGGCGTCTGATCTATCTGTAATCCCCGGATCCAATTCCCCATTTTCAAATCTCCCGCTAAATCATTAAATATGGGATAATTTTATTTTAAAATGATTCCACGTTTCCGATTTGGGATGTACTCCGGGCAAGCATTAACCTAACTTTATCCGTATGGCAGAATTCAACCTTACTGTTCTTGATATCTCCATCGTCATCGCCTACATCATCGGGGTTCTGTGGCTGGGATTTTGGTTCGGAAAAAGGCATGAGGGAGCCGAAGACTATTTCCTGGCCGGTCGCAACCTGACCTGGCCGCTTATCGGTTTCTCCCTCTTCGCATCAAACATCTCCAGCAACACCCTGATCGGCCTGACCGGCTCGGGTTATGCGGAGGGGTCCGGGTTTTCGGTGTTCAGCTACGAATGGATGGCGATCGTGGTGCTGATCATCTTTGCGATCTTTTTTCTGCCTTTCTACCTCAAAAACCGAATATTTACGATTCCCGAGTTTCTCGAGCGCCGCTACGACTACCGCTCGCGGGTCTACGCCTCCGGCATCGCCATCATCCTGAACGTGTTTGTGGATATCGCCGCCACCCTCTATGCCGGTGGTATCGTGATCCAGATGATATTTCCCAGTTTCCCGCTGTGGACGGTCATTGTGGGACTGGCAGTCATCGCCGGCGTCTACACCATCTCCGGGGGCCTCTCCTCCGTGGTCTATACCGATGCGATCCAGGCGGTGATCCTGATCGTGGGTTCGATCTTCATCACCTATTTCGCCTGGAACCAATCCGGCGGAATGGAAGCGGTGATGCAGATCACCGATCCCTCCCACTTCGAGATCATCAAGCCGGTGACGGATGAGGAACTGCCCTGGCCGGGGCTGATCACCGGGGTGTTTCTGCTTGGATTCTATTTCTGGGGCACCAACCAATATATCACCCAGCGTGCGCTCGCTTCCAGAACCACCGCCCACGGCCAGTGGGGAGCGATGTTTGCCGGTTTCCTGAAACTCACCATTCTCTTCATCATGATCATGCCGGGCGCCTTTGCCCGGGTGCTGTATCCCGACATCGAGGTGGTCGACCGGGTCTATCCCACTATGATGTTCGACCTGCTGCCGGTGGGTATTCTCGGGCTGGTGCTGGCGGGACTGATCGCCGCAATGATGTCCAGCATCGATTCCGGCCTGAACTCCGTGTCCACCTTGGTAACGATGGACTTCTACCAGCAACGCCATCCGGAAAAGAACCAGGAGGAGCTGATGGGCATCGGGCGCTGGATCACCTTTATCGTGATGCTGATCGCCGTCGTCTGGGCGCCACAGATTCAAAATTTCGAGAAATTGTGGGATTACCTGCAGTATGTGCTCTCCTGGTTCAGTCCGCCGGTGCTGGCTCTCTTTGCCATGGGCCTCTTCTGGAAGCGGGCCACCAAGACCGGGGCGATGTGGTGTATCGCGGTCGGTGCAGTGATCACCGTGTTTGCGATCGGCTTTAATGCCCAGGAGCAGATCATCGACTTTCTCTACATGACCGGTATCCATTTTGCCCTCTGCTGCATCGCTCACGCTGTCGGCAGCCTGCTCTCCGATCCGCCTGCACCCGATGTTGTTGAAAACACCGTCTGGCAGCCCGCAGCCTTCCGGAAGGAGACCGCGGAGCTCAAATCGATGGCCTGGTATAAAAACTACCGCTACCAGGCCGCTGCATTGGTAGCGATCGTAGTAGTGATCATCCTGATATTTTGAAATATGAATCTCGACACACTGAAAGCCCGTGCCGTCGACCTGCTTCGGCAGGCGTGCCATCCATACGGCATCGCTGCCAGCCCCGACGAACAGGAGAACTACCGGCGCCTCTGGAGCCGGGATGCCATGATTTCCGGCATCGCCGGGCTGCTGGCGGGAGACGATACGGTTATCAACGGATTTCGGAGATCGATCGAAACACTGGCCCGGCACCGGCATCCCTCCGGCTTCATACCCTCCAACCTGCTGCCCCGGAAGCCCCACGCCGATATCAGCTTCGGCTCGCTGGCCGGCCGGGTTGACGCTACCGGATGGTTCGTCGCCGGCAGCTGCCTCTATCTGTTGAATAGAGCGGAGGAATCGCTTAAGACCGAATTGAAACCGATTCTCAGAAAATCGCTGGAGCTCTATGATCTATGGGAATACAACGGCCGAGGCCTGGTATATACCCCACTGAGCGGCAACTGGGCGGATGAGTATCCCATATCAGGGCATACGCTCTATGACAATCTGCTGCGGGTATGGGCCATGGAGCTGTACGGCCGGCTCTATGATGACGCCGGATATCTTCAAAATGCGCGGAAAATTCGGGGTAAAGTACGCATCAATTTCTGGCCTGATTCCGCATTCGAAGTCAACCCCGGCATTTACCATCCTCGGGCATTCCGTGAGCTGGCAAACCGGGGACCGAATCATTTCGCCGCTGCCGTTGGCCCGGATGGATACCACAGGCGGTTCGACGCAGCGGGACACGGGCTGGCGTTTATGCTGGGTATCGTCAAAAAGAGGCAGGTTGAATCGATTCTCGAGTATCAACAGGAGATCTACCGCTCTATCGGCAAACCGCTGCTTCCTGCGTTCTGGCCGGTGATCATGGAAGGGGATACCCGTTGGCATCTGCTGGTAAGGAACTACAGCTATTCCTTCAAGAACCGTCCCCACCATTTTCACAACGGCGGCATCTGGCCCGTCTGGATGGGATGGTACGGGCTGGGGCTATCAACACTTGGCCAGCCGGAGACCGCGGAAACATTTCTGGAAAGCTGGATGGATATCGAAGGCCCGGAGACCCTGAATTTTTACGAATATATCAGCTCGGACCAACTGCAACCGGCCGGCAAGGCGCGATTGTGTTTTTCTGCAGCCGGTCTCATTCTACTGATAAGTGCCGTCAAAAAAGAATTTTCACCCCTTATAAAGGGAAAAGATTGATTGGCGACAATGTCATAGTGAAGCAGCACCATTATCCGCCGGCGCGGGAGATCGTGGAGCTGACCCTCGACAGAATCCATGAATCGGAAACGGCCTTCTGCTATTCGGTCGGGGGCGAATCGGGCAGCGGAAAATCAACCCTGAGCCTGGCACTCAAAGAGGTACTCGAGGAAAAAGGATTCACCCCGTTTATCTTTCACATGGATGACTACTTCCGGCATCCTCCACAGGACAATTACGAGATGAGATTGGAAAATATCGGCCAGGTCGGGCCCGAGGAAGTCAATCTTGAGTTGCTGCAGCAGCATATCAACCAGGTAAAAAAGGGGGCAAAGCAGATCCGGAAACCCCTGGTGCACTACCTGGAGAACCAGATCCGGCAGGTAATTGTGGATCTGGAGGAGGTGGATATCGTAATTGCCGAAGGCACCTATACAACCCTCCTCGGCAATATCGACTGCAGGATCTTCATGCTGCGTGACTATCGCGATACCTATGAAGCCCGCAAGGAACGGGCCCGTGACCAGCTTGTACCCTTTAATGAGAAGGTCCTTGAGATCGAACACCGGATCATCCGGAAACATGCTTCCGAAGCCGACATCCTGATCGACAAGGAGTACAGTATAACGGTTCAAACCGACCGTTTCGGCCGCTGAGACCCGACTGCTAAGTTTACGTTGATACCTTGGATCCATACATGTATAATATTGATTTACTAACCTAACGATCGGTTTATGAAACACTGGAAGATCAAACTTTCCCTGTTCCTCAACTATTTTGTGTTTGCCATCCTGTTAAACAGCGTGGGTATTGTCATCCTGCAGGTTCAGCTCGATTACGGCATCACGGAAGAAGCCGCTTCGGTACTGGAAGGATACAAAGATCTCTCTATTGCCATCTTTTCTTTTCTGGTCGCTTCCTATATACCCAAATTCGGATACAAGAGATCGATGTTGATTGGGTTGCTTTTTGTAACCGTGGCTTCTGTGGTCATGCGGCTTGTGGGCGGTTTTATGATGACCAAAATATTGTTTGCCACTGTGGGAGTCAGTTTTGCCCTGGTTAAAGTATCGGTCTACTCATCGGTCAGCCTTATCACAGACGACTCCAACGAACACAGCAGTTTTATGAATCTGCTGGAGGGACTGTTTATGATCGGAGTGCTCTCGGGTTACTGGATCTTCGGCTGGTTTATCGATTGGTCCAAAACCTCCGACAGCATCATTTGGTTGGATACCTACTGGGTTCTTGCCATCATATCCGCTGCCGCATTTGTGCTGTTACTCTTTACCGATATAGATGAAAGCGAAGTTCAGGAGGAGAGCCAGGATGTGAAGGAAAGCTTCCTGGAAATGATAGGACTGGTACGGCTGCCACTGGTGCTCATATTTATTGGCGGCGTTTTTCTCTATGTCTACATTGAACAGGGAATAGGGACCTGGATACCGACCTTCAACAACAAGATATTGATGCTCCCGAACGATATGAGTGTACAGGCTACGAGTATCTTTGCTGCTGCAACTGCGATCGGCAGGCTGGCCAGCGGGGCGATCATGAAAAAGATCAATTGGTTCTGGGTTCTGGTGGGATCGGTCGTCTGCGCCATGGTTCTGGTCGTAGTCGTACTGCCGCTGACCCGGGGAGTCGAACCCGGCTCGGTGAAAGGATGGCTGGATGCACCCCTGGCAGCTTATGTACTCCCGCTCATCGGACTGTTCATCGCCCCGATCTATCCTACACTCAGCTCAACTGTGCTCAGCAAGCTTCCTAAAACCAAACAGAGCGGTATGACCGGTCTGATCGTGATCTTTTCGGCACTTGGCGGAACCTCCGGATCGATCATCACCGGATACCTCTTCGGACTGCTTGATGGTATCACAGCATTTTACCTGGTCCTGATTCCGATGGGTGCGCTGATGCTGTTGCTCTTCCCGTACCGTAAACTGAGGGAAAAATTTGAATATGAAAGCATGGTATCATGAAACCGACCGAAAAGATCGATCAGTTTATCCAGATCAGCGGCACTCTATTTGAGGCGGTGCAGATGTCCGGGATCTTTCCCGATTCCAAAACCTTCGTAGACAGCGTCCCGAAAACCGATCCGGATGACATTCTCAAAGCGTATGAAAAAGGGAAGGAGAGCGGCAGTTTTGACCTGGAGTCCTTTGTCAGGGAACATTTCCGGATTCCGGACGGGGAAGCCGGTGAGTACCATTCTTCGGGTAGCATGGAAGAACATATTGAGCAGCTGTGGACCTACCTCAGCAGGGAACCGGACGAAGAAATTTCCAAATACAGCACCCTGATTCCGCTGCCTCATCCC
>JAWVYR010000196.1:0-5408 GCA_033722635.1 Balneolaceae bacterium
CATCCCCGCACGCCTCCTTGATAGCTTCGATCTCATCATATACATAGCTATAATTGCCCTTCAGAAACTCTCCGCGTGAGATCACCATATCCACCTCGTCGGCTCCCTGATCGACGGCATGTTTCGTCTCATCCAGTTTGGCCTCAAGGGTCGACATGCCGCTGGGAAAGGCGGTGGCTACGCTCGCCACCTTGATGCCGCTGCCTTTCAGCTCCTCTTTGGCTATATGCACCATATTGGGATATACGCAAACGGCCGCTACGGTGGGCAGGTCAGGCAGTTCCGCGTGAGGCTCCATCGCTTTTCGGCAGAGCTGTATCACCTTGCCGGGAGTATCCATGCCTTCCAGGGTGGTCAGATCCACCATGCTGAGTGCCAGCCGGAGGCCCGCTATCTTGGACTCTCTTTTGATACTGCGTCGGTTCAGTCGGGCCACTTTCTCTTCAACGCCCACTTGGTCAATGGGTACGGTTATATCGAAGTCGGGCAATGGTCAGATGTCTTATTGGTTATCTGTTGAAAAGGTAAAATAAGCAATCCAACGGACAAATTAACCTGTTACCTCAGCCAGGTTTCATGTAGATGGATCCAGCTTACATTGTTGGGGACCCCGGGTTGGTTCCGAAACAACGCCGTACTGATGCGGCCCCGGCCCGATTGATGCTGGTCGTCTCCCTGCCATTCTTTATAAACATAAAGGCACAGATCTTCCGTCAGCTGTCTGGCGCCGACCTCCTCGATCCAGATGGCGTCCGGTTTGCCATCCTCGAGGTATTGTCCGTACGAAGCTCGAATACCATCTAGCAGGGGCTTTCGGTTAATGAGGTCGCCACCGGGTGTGATCATTTTGAAGGAATCCGATAATACATCCTCAACACGACTGAAAGAGGAGGAGGTATCGGGCAATCGCTTTCTGAACCAGTCCTCGAAAAACTGGTGCAGTTCCCTCACTTCTTGCCGGCATCGGTCAATCATATCCTAATTTTTTTATTATTCATCAGCTATAACGTGTTGAGGTTCAGTAAACTACGTGAATAATTTATGTCCTATTAATAAATATCAACCGGGAATAAATAACGCGCATTTCAAAATTTATTATTACCATATACCCAGCATTCCAAGAATGGAATGTGAGTATACTTTTTATCTTAAAAAAAATGGGATGTGATATGGATATTTCATTGTTAAATATATGGGCTATACTGGTGGCCACCGTTTCCACTTTTTTAATCGGCTGGCTTTGGTACGGACCGCTGTTTGGAAAGGCCTGGATGGATACAACTACCCTTACGGAAGAAGAGCTGAAACAGGCCAATATGGGCAAAATCTTCGGGTTAGCTTTTGTGTTTGAGCTGATCATGGCATTCAATCTGGCGATGTTTCTTACTGGTTCGCCCGAAGCCCAGGCACAGGCTTCTGCCGGTATGGGAGCATTCTACGGGTTTTTGACCGGTTTTGGCTGGATCTTCTTTGCACTGGCGGTCAACAGCCTGTTTGAGCGCCGATCCTGGAAATATATCTTTATCAACGGGGGATACTGGGCGGTTTCCTTCACCGTGATGGGGGCGATCATCGGTGCCTGGACGTAGCACCATAGTGTCAAACATCCCTTATTTAAGGTAGATAGATGAGGGTGTAACGGTTTCTAACGATCCGGCTCCAAACCCGGCATCAGGAACGGAGGTTTGTTAGCCCTTGATAACCGCTACCGGCTTCATCATCGCCACTTTCTTCGCGATACCTGCTTTTTCAACCGTATCGACCACGATGCTGACATCCTTGTAGGCAAGCGGTGCCTCTTCGGCCACGCCACTCCTGGAGGCGGCCTGCAGGTATATACCTTGTTGCTTGAGTTCCTTCCGCAGCTGGTCGGCATTGACCTGTTTTTTGGCGGAGGTCCGTGACATGCGCCTTCCCGCTCCGTGACAGGTGGATCCGAAGGTTTCCTCCATTCCTTCAGCCGTTCCCGCCAGGATATAGGAGCTGGTGCCCATGCTGCCGGGAATCAGTACGGGCTGGCCGATCGGTTTGTACCGGTTAGGCAGCACCGGGTGATTGGGACCGAAAGCCCGGGTGGCACCCTTGCGGTGCACGATCATTGTTTTACTGTCGCCATTTACCCGATGGTCCTCAATTTTGGCCATGTTGTGGGCGATATCATAGACAACATCTATATCGGATCCGTCACCGCCGATCACATTGCCCCAGGCCTTCCGCACCTGATGGGTGATCATCTGGCGGTTGGCCCAGGCAAAGTTTGCTGAGGCACCCATCGCCTTGTAATAGCGTTGCCCGTCGGAGCTGCTGAGCGGGGCGCAGGCCAGCCCCCGGTCGGGCAGGCTGATGCCGTACTCGCCGAGATTATCCAGAAATGAATTCACATTTTCGGTGGCTACCTGGTGGCCGAGTCCGCGGGATCCGGTGTGAATCATGAACACGATCTGGCCCTTATGCAGATTCATCGCCCGGGCTGCCTCCTCATCATAAATCTCATCGATCCGGTCGACTTCCATAAAGTGATTCCCGCCGCCGAGGGTACCCACTTGGTCGTTGCCACGCTGTTTGGCTTTGTGAGAGACAGCACCGGCGTCGGCATCGTCGTATTTGCCGTTCGACTCGATATATTCGAGATCTTCCGTTTTGCCGTAACCGGCATTGACGGTCCACTGGGCTCCCTCCTCCAGCAGCTCTTCGAGTTCGGTCTGTCTGAGATGAAGGGGGCCGCTTTTGCCCGCACCGGTAGGTATCAGGTTGTAGAGCTCTTTGGACAGCTGCTCCAGCTTCTCCTTCACCTCATCAAAGGAGCTACCGGACCTGAGCAGACGCACTCCACAGTTGATATCGTAGCCGATACCTCCGGGAGAAATCACGCCGTCGGGATACTCGGTGGCAGCGACGCCTCCAATCGGGAATCCATAACCCTGGTGGGCGTCCGGCATCGCAATGGCCGCCTTCTGGATGCCCGGCAGCGTGGATACGTTAACCAGTTGATTTAGGGAATCGTCCTGCAGGATCTCCTCCAGCGCTTCCCGGGTTGCATATACCCAGGCCGGCACCCGCATATCATCGCGATAGGAAGTGGGGATTTCCCACAAAAAATCGGTCTTCTGTTCCAGATGATTGAATTCAATCATAGCGTATTAGTCAATAGTTGTTTGCTGAGTATGGGTCACGGATCGGTTCTTATCCTGTTTCAATTTTAAACAAGGTAGGGCCATCATTCGTTGGAAGTGGGCGATTGGTCAAAGCGAGATACAAGGTTTTCCAGCTGTACGGCAGAGTTCAGATATCAAAAATGATATTGGTCTGGTATCGCCCATCCTCCGTCTGTCGAACGACCGCCTGGTGATAGGTCACCGCTTTGATATCCTCCTCGATGTGTTCCTCGCGGTAGCCTCGGATTCTTCCCTTCAGCGCATGATCCTGGAGGAGATCGATCTCCAGTTCGGTAAACAGTGCATTCTGAATATCGCTAAGGGTCAGGACTTCCGAAAGAAACTTGATCAGCAGGGAGGTCAAATCCTGTGCAGATATTTCAATCTTTTCGATCAAATCCAACTGTTTGCCTTTTGCGGAATCTTCCTTGAGCATTCTCGCCATTCCGGTGACCGCTGCCTCAAAAAGCTCCTCCCGGGTATCTGCTTCGATATGAATGCCCTTGTCCGCAGTATGTCCCAACTCCTCAATAACCTTCATGCCGGTGATACATTTTGAATTATAAAGCCCGGTTGCTGCTCAGCTGATGATCTCGTATCATTCATGACAATTTTAATTCTTTATCCATTCGATTATGTCCCGTTCTATATTGTTGACTATCTGTCTGCTTGGCCTGGTATCCTGCCGGCAGGGTGATCCGGAACTTCAACGGGAGGTTGGGATCTATTTAGAGGATTACACCGACCGCTATCAGATGCTTTACTACGAGGCGGCCAAAGCAGAATGGAAAGCCAACACCCATATCGTGGAGGGGGACACGGCTACGGCCGGTGCCGTGCGAAGGGCCAACGAGGCATTGGCTCAGTTCACCGGAAGTACCGATAATATCAACGCCGCCACAGATTATCTCGAACAGGCGGATCTGTTGAGGAAGCTGCAGGTGAAGCAGCTGGAGTCGATCCTGTACGAGGCGGCCAACAATCCGCAAATCGTTGATTCCTTGGTTCGCGAGCGCATCACCCTGGAAAATGAGTTGAACAACAAGCTGTTCGGATTTGAATTCACCATTAAAGGTGAGCCAGTCACTACCAACGATATCGACCGTATACTACGCGAAGAACTGGATCCCGACAACCGGCTGGAGGCCTGGGAGGCTAGCAAGGAGGTAGGAAAGGTCTTGAAAAGCGGGCTGGCCGAGATACGGGATCTAAGGAACCAGACGGTGCAGGCGTTGGGCTATGAGGACTTCTTCGCCTACCAGGTCTCCGATTACGACATGACCTCGGAGGAGATGCTGGAACTGATGAAACAGATCAACCGAGAGCTCTATCCGCTTTACCGTGAGTTGCATACCTATACCCGCTATTATCTGGCTGAACGGTACGGCATGGAAGAGGTACCTGAAATGCTGCCGGCTCACTGGCTGCCCAACCGTTGGGGGCAGGATTGGAATGCAATAGTTGCTGTAGAAGGGGCCGATATCGACACCGAGCTGGGAAAGAAATCAGCTGAAGATCTGGTGCAGATATCCGAGGAATTCTATGTCAGCCTCGGGTTTGATGAGCTTCCCCCGGTCTTCTGGGAAAAATCGAGCTTATATCCTCTGCCTCCCGACGCGGATTACAAGAAGAACAACCACGCCTCGGCCTGGCACCTCGACCTGGATGAGGATGTACGATCGCTGATGAGTGTGGAGCCCAACCAGTATTGGTACGAAACGACCCACCACGAGTTGGGCCATATCTATTATTTTATCTCCTACAGCAATCCGGAGGTGCCGCTCTTGCTCCGCGACGGAGCCAATCGGGCTTTTCACGAGGCGATCGGCAGCCTGATGGGGCTCGCCTCCATGCAGCAGCCTTATCTGGAGGAGATTGGGGTCATGCCGATGGATGTGGAGACCGACCAAACCCAGTCGCTGCTGAAAGAGGCGTTGAATTACATTGTATTCATACCGTGGTCGGCGGGCGTGATGACCGAATTTGAGCACAGCTTGTATGGCGAAAATCTACCGATGGATGAGTTCAACGACCGATGGTGGGAGCTCAAAAGGCAGTACCAGGGTATAGCCCCTCCCGATCAGCGTGGATTTGAATATGCCGATGCGGCTTCCAAGACCCATATTATTAACGACGCCGCCCAGTACTACGACTACGCCTTATCCTACCTGATCCTGTTCCAGATGCATGATCATATCGCCGGAAATATACTGGATCAGGACCTGCATTCGAGCAATTATTCTGGAAGCGAGG
>JAWVYR010000197.1:0-5377 GCA_033722635.1 Balneolaceae bacterium
AGAAGCCGGTGATCCGCTCAAAGAGTTCAGGATCAGCGTTGTTCAACAGTTTGCGCCATTCGGCGGACTGCTCATCCGAAAGCAGAGGGTCGATCCGCCGCACCTCCCCCTCGAGTGCCTCCCGGTTCGCTTCCAGATCCCGGGCTTCCAGACCCCAGAAATAGAGCCTGCTTGCCATCTCGTAACGGTCTGTCAATCCCGCCTCCGTGACCAGCTTTATAAAGGCGATGCCGATCCGGGTTTCCGGAGTGTCCAGTTCAGACTGCGCCCGCATCCAGATATCTAAAGCTTTCAGGGTATCGCCCGAGGCAGCCGCCGCACGGCCCTCTTTATAGAGATTCTGCCCAACAAGCGGGCTCGCTATAAAGAAGACGGTGATAGCGATTGCGATAAAAGATCTTGAGATGAAAAACAACATTTCCTCTGTTAAGTATTAGTTCGCTGTGATAGTTATTAACTATTTTGCGAATTGATTTAGTATTAAACAATTAGAATAGGCTAGCGGGGATCGATCTACATGATTTGAGATACGGGAAATTGAGGAGTCTCCCCGGAACAGGCACGATATTGATTATGATATTTTGTACATTGGATGTTGGTGCATTAGGAGCAGAAAAAGATCCCTTAATCTGTAGATGACTGACCACTACCGTTCGTTAACACGTACTTACCGGCCGAGAACTTTTGATGAAATTGTCTCTCAGGAACACGTAAGCAATACGCTGGAAAACGCCATCAGCCAAAACAGGCTGGCCCATGCCTATATGTTTTGTGGTCCCCGGGGGGTCGGCAAGACCACCATGGCCCGGGTATTGGCACGCTCTGTTAACGACATTGAAGCCGATATCGACGGGGAATCGCTCAACCAGACCCTCAATGTGATCGAGATCGATGCTGCCTCCAACAACAGCGTGGATGATATCCGTGACCTCCGTGAACGGGTGCGCGTCCCCCCTCAGAACGGACGCTACAAAATCTACATCATCGACGAGGTCCACATGCTCAGCAAGTCGGCCTTCAACGCCCTGCTGAAAACCCTGGAGGAGCCCCCCGATCATATTATTTTCATTTTCGCCACCACCGAGCCCCACAAGGTGTTGCCCACCATTCTTTCGCGAGTACAGCGATTTGATTTCAAACGCATCCAGGTGGATGAGATCGTCAAACGACTGAAGAAGGTGACCGATGAGGAAGGGGTCAGTATCGATGAGGAATCGCTACATGTGATCGCCAAAAAAGCGGATGGAGCGCTGCGCGATGCACTCGGACTGCTTGATCAGGCGATCGCTTTCTGCGGCACCGATATTCAACATGAAGAACTGCTCCGGGCACTCAATGTGGTTAGTACCGAGCGCATGTTTGATTTTATGGATGCGATCGACGCCCAGGACGCCAGCGCCGGCCTCGAACTGATCGACGAGCTGCTTCAGGAGGGATACGATATACAGGAATTCCTTATCGGCCTCACGGAACACCTGAGAAATCTGTATGTAGCCAAAAATTCGGAGAAGATGCACTTGGTGGATGCTTCTCCCGACACCAAAAAACGATACCGCGAAAAAGCGAAACCGTTTTCACAGGATGATCTGATCAGGATGCTCCATCTGGTAAGCGAAGCCCAGTACAAACTAAAAGAAGCCCACCAGCCGCGCATCCAGTTTGAGATCACACTGTTGAAGCTGATCCATATGGAGAAGACTCAGAATCTCAACAGATTGCTGGGTGAGTTGGAGGATTTAAAAAAAAAGCTGAGTGACGGCCGGATCGGCAGATCCGAAAAAACCAACGGCACAAATGGTGAACAATCCTCTGAGCAGCTTACCGGCGGATCAAAACCCCGCGAAGAATCCGCCCCGGAGTCCGATCTGGAAATCACAGGCGAAATTGACTCGTCCGAAACCGACAGGGAACAGATGGAAGAGACCCCCTCGGTCTTTGATGAGACCAATGGGACGGGATCAGACAGCGATAAGATGACCGATTTTTTCGGTACCCCGTCGCTGGGAACAGACGGTAAAACCTCCGAAAAAGAGGAGCGAGCCTCCTCTGCCGTGACCATGGCTGAGGAGCCGTCTGCTTCCGGAACGCCAAAAGCAGATCCCACACTCGAGGAGGTAAATGCTAGCTGGGATGAATTCCTCCAGGTGCTGAAAGAGGAAGTTCCACAGATGCTCTATTTCCAGATGCAACGCATCGAGCCCTCCGAATTAAAGAACAGGGAGCTTTTCTTGCAATGCAGCGACGATTTTGCCAAGAAGATCATAGAGGAAAACCGGCGTGAACTGGGGAAATGCCTCGAACAGGTTGTGGGGGTGTTTCTTCGATTCAGGTGCAGGGTTCGAAAAGATAAGGAGGGATCTGATGAATCCTTGAGCCCCTATGAACGTTTCAAGAATCTCCAGAAAAACGATCCGACGATCAAGAAGCTGGTCGAACTCTTTGGAGCGGAATTGGATTATAACCTGAACAGGTGACCTATCATGGACGACTCGGGTTGCCCAACCGAAACTGAACTCATTTAAAGGTCAATTATTAACCAACAGCACAGCTATTATGGCTAACAACATGGCAGATATGTTCGGAAAGTTCTCCGAACTGCAATCCAAAGTAGAGGAAGCGCAGAAAGAGCTTGAAAAACTTGAGGTGGAAGCAGAAGCCGGAGGCGGCATGGTCAAAGTAACGGCCAACGGCAAGCGTAAGATACTTAAGATCACGATTGACGAGGATGCCATCGATCCCGATGAGGCGGAGATGTTGGAAGATCTGATCGTGGCCGGTGTCAACAAGGCGCTGGAAAAGGCCGAAGAGACAGCCCGCGACAAGATGGCTGATACCTACAAGAATATGCTGCCCGGCGGCGGGATCCCCGGCATGGACATGAGCAAACTCGGATTTTAATTTCGGTATGCACTGAACGCAAACCATCCCTGCAACCACCGCTCAACAAGAACCTATCCTAACTGCAGCTACGCCCCATGCAAGGTACTTCGGAAATTCTGGAACGTGCTATCGAGCAGCTGGCAAAACTGCCGGGCACCGGCCGGAAATCGGCCCGCCGTATTGCCCTTTATCTGCTGAAGCAGAACGATAATTTTGTCAACCAGCTTGCCGATGCCCTGATCGATCTGAAAAAATCGATTACCCGATGCTCCTCCTGCGGGGTGATCAGCGACAACGATCCCTGCTCGATCTGCGACAACAGCAAACGTCACACCGGGCAGATCTGCGTGGTGGAAGAATCACAGGACGTATTTCTTATCGAGAAAACCAACGAGTTCCGCGGGCTCTACCACGTGCTGGGCGGGGTGATCTCTCCGCTCGACAACATCGGACCGGACGACATCCGTATCAATGAACTGATGCAGCGCATCAATGACGAGCAGGAACAGGTCGGGGAGATCATACTGGCGCTCAATCCCGACTCGGAAGGGGAAGCAACCTGCTACTATATCAACAAGCTGCTCAAACCCTATGAGCAGGTCGAGGTCACCCGCATCGCCTACGGCATCCCGATGGGAACCGAACTGGAATTTATTGACGAAGCCACTCTAAGCAGGGCGTTTGCCAGCAGAAACACCTTTTGATGAGCGAAATAATTGGTAAGACAGGTAGCTGCTTCGCCATCTCTGTCTAAACTTCTCTCTAAGAATTAAATGGATTATATCATGCTTACTCATCGTTTTCATATCCTTCTTCTAACCCTCCTTATGCTGCTGATCTCCATCGATCTTACCGCTCAGCGCCGCGGTTATTGGCAACAGAAAGTGGAATATCAGATGGATATCGATGTGGACGCAGAGCAACACCAGTTCGACGGGTATCAAAAAGCGGTTTATTACAACAACTCGCCTGATACTTTGCACCGGATTTTTTATCATCTCTATTTCAACGCCTTCCAGCCGGGCAGCATGATGGATGTGCGATCGAGAACCATCTCAGATCCCGATCGGCGGGTCCGTGACCGGATCTACCATCTCACCAAGGAAGAGGTCGGATTCCATAAAATAGGATCGGTAAAGCAGGATGGGCAGCCGTCACCCTTTAAGGTGGACGGCACCATTCTCGAGGTGGAGCTGACAGATCCGATACCCCCCGGCAGTAAAACGGTGATGGAGCTTGAGTTTAAAAGCCAGGTGCCGCTCCAGATCCGACGTTCGGGACGGGACAACAAGGAGGGTGTGGAATTTTCGATGAGCCAATGGTATCCCAAGATTTCAGAGTATGACCACAAGGGCTGGCATCCCAATCCCTATGTAGGGCGGGAATTTTACGGGATCTGGGGAGATTTTGACGTCCGCATCTCGATAGATTCCAGCTACGTGCTGGGGGCTACCGGGCACCTGCAGAATCCGCAGCAGATCGGCCATGGGTACCAGGAAAACGGTTCAACAGTTAACCGGCCGGACTCCGAAAAACTGACCTGGCACTGGAAGGCGGAAAACGTTCATGACTTTATGTGGGGTGCAGATCCCGACTTCGTACATACCATCCGAAAGATGGAAAACGGGCCGGAATTGCATTTCCTCTACCAGGTAGACCCCGTGGCCGTCGATTCCGGGAAGATCGCTCAGGATACACTGAAATCAAACTGGGAACGTCTTCCGGATTATACGGCCGACGCCTTTCGGTTCGTGAACAAACATTTCGGGAAATATCCCTATAAAAAGTTTTCCGTGATCCAGGGCGGTGACGGCGGCATGGAGTACCCGATGGGCACCCTGATCACCGGCAACCGTTCATTGCGGAGCCTCGTTGGAGTGACTGTGCATGAGCTGATCCACATGTGGTATTACGGAGTGCTGGGCACCAACGAAAGTCTGTATGCCTGGATGGATGAGGGATTCACCACCTATGCTTCGGCCCTGACTATGGACCACCTGTTTAATGAAAATCCGAAACATCCCCATCATGACGCCTATGAGGATTACTTTGAGATAGTACAACAGGGATTGGAGGAACCGATGGATACTCATGCAGACCATTTCCATACCAACCGCGCATATGGTAGAGCATCTTATGACAAAGGAGCCGTTTTCCTGAACCAGTTGCGTTATATCATTGGCGACCAGGCATTCGACGCTGGAATGAAAAAGTATTTCCGACAGTGGAAATTCAAGCATCCCACCGGTCAGGATTTTCTACGGGTGATGGAGCAGGAGTCGGGCATGGTCCTGGACTGGTACTACCAGTATTTCATCGAAACCACCAAAACGATCGACTACGGTATCAGCTCCGTACTCGGTATCGATGGGAACACCTATGTCACACTGGAGCGCCACAACCTGATGCCGATGCCGATCGATCTGGTGGTCGAGTATGCCGATGGCAGCAGCGAGTTGTATTATATTCCCCTGCGCATCACGCGGGGTGAAAAGCC
>JAWVYR010000198.1:0-5347 GCA_033722635.1 Balneolaceae bacterium
ATCCATGAAAAGCCCGGCAAGATACTGCTCGGTCCGGGGCTTGGCCGCGATCCCTCGACGGTTGCGTTCGTTCATGACCTGCTGGATGGGGAAACCGGCGACCTGCTGATCGATGCCGACGGGCTGTGGGCCCTGGCACAGCAGGACAAATGGAACAAACCGGACGATGCTAACTGGATCCTCACACCCCATCCCGGCGAACTGGCCAACCTGCTGGATGCGGAGATCCCCTCGGATGCCGACCGCCTGACTCTCGTACGGGACCTGTGTGTCGAGAAAAAAATCACGGTCGTTTCCAAGGGATATCCGGTCATTGTGGGAACCGCAAGCGGCAATTGCTATTTAACCGGATATGACACCCGCATGTTCGCCCGTGCCGGCTTCGGCGATATCCTGGCCGGTAAAATAGGCGCCTTCTGGATCATGACCGGCGAAAGCGTGACGGGCAGTTTTATCGGGCTGCTGGACGGCAAAAGAAAAGCGGAAAACCTCAAAAAACAGTACCCCAACGTAACCCCTGAACCGCTGGACCTGGTATGAGAAAAAACCTTTGGGACTTTTTAAGAGAGCACCGCTACTTGCTGCCGACCGCCATCGCCCTTTTGACCGTGCTCACCGTGGTGCTGACGCTCGTACCCACCGATATGCTGGGCTCCTCGAAGTACTGGTTTGTGGACAAGATCGGACATACCGTCCTGTTCGGGCTCTGGACCTTTTTGATCGGCCTGCAAAGCATGGTCAACACACACAAACCTCGTAGCCTCGGACTAATTTTTTTAGTCGGACTTGTGTTCGGGATCATGATCGAACTGTTCCAATACCTGCTGCCGGTCAATCGCTCCGCCGATCTCTGGGATATGATTTTTGATGCCGTAGGATGTCTGATCGCCGTGGCGAGCCTGAGATTTCTGGATCCCAATCGATAAAAGTGGCGTTTGAAGGAAATACAGGCTGTTTTACAAGTTGCTGATACTAATAGAATTATCGCATCGTTTATAGGATAACATCGGAGTAATTGGAATAAACCCATAACACGACCGGCAGCTGTATCGGTCGGCAAATCCGGACCTAAACCACGTTGTGATGCTCAGAGATCGCAAAAAACCCGGATCGGATCTTAAGCGCTATTATACGATCCTGCTTGAATCAGGATTGATCATCGTACTGCTCTTTTCCATCATGGCGGTCAAGATTGATTTTCAGCCCGAACAGAAAGAGCTTGATTTCTCCACCGAAAAGGAGGTAGTGCATATCGATCAGATACCGACCTCCGAACATAAAAAACCCACTCCCCCCAAACCCCTGGTGCCTGTTGAAGTACCCAACACCGAAGTGATCGAAGAGGAGATCCCGGTGATCGACATTGACGTCATCTGGAATCAACAGCTCGAACTTCCGGCAGCTCCCGGCAAAAAGGACAATAGCGAGGAAGATTTTTTTGTAGTGGTGGAAGAGATGCCGGAATTGATCGGTGGTTTGTCCGCCCTTCAGCAAAAGATTCGCTATCCTGAACGCGCACGCAGAGCCGGTATCGAGGGGCGTGTGGTCGTTCAATTTATCGTTAACACAGATGGAGAAGTGGAAAACCCAAGGGTTGTGCGGGGCATCGGTGGCGGGTGCGACGAGGAATCGCTCCGGGCCGTGAAGGCTTCACGGTTCAATCCGGGCCGGCAACGGGGAGAACCGGTGCGGGTACAGTTCAGCCTGCCGGTAGTTTTCAAATTGAAAAACTGAACACCCTGTTGACGGCTGCAGACAACGGTTGAGCAGGGAACATGCTTCCGTGAAAAACCGTTAAATGGGTGGATAGAAGTTGCAAATAATCGGAGTTTTTTCTTTTATTGTTTGCTATGCAACTGATTTTATTCAATTACGCTTACTTATACTTATATAAATAAACCATCGCTGCTATGAGATCTGAAAGAAAGAAACCAAAGGCCGACCTCAGGAAATATTATACCGTATTTCTGGAGGCGGGTCTTATCATCGTTCTGGTCTTCTTTATCATTGCCATGAAGGTGGATCTTACCGCCGATAAGCAAGATGTGGACCTGACGCAGGAGCAGGAAGTGGTGAAGATGGAGGAGATCATCCAAACCAAACATGAGGAGAAGCCTCCTCCGCCTCCGCGACCTCCGGTACCTGTAGAGGTCCCCAATGACGAAATCGTCGAAGACCAGATCCTTGATCTCGATGCTGAGCTCGAGATGGATCAGCCGCTCGATACTCCTCCGCCGCCGCCGGAAGATGATGAAGAGGAAGAAGATTTCTTTGTGGTCGTTGAGGAGATGCCGGAGCTTAAAGGCGGGATGAAGAGCCTTTACGACTGCATCGACTACCCGGAAATGGCTCGCAAGGCCGGTATCGAGGGCCGGGTTATCGTGCAGTTCATTGTAAATGAGAACGGCAAGGTCGAAAACCCCAGAGTAGTACGGGGGATCGGCGGAGGTGCCGACCAAGAAGCACTCCGATGCGTTCAAAGACAGGAATTCACACCCGGTCGGCAACGCGGCAAAGCCGTTCGCGTACAGTACAGCCTTCCGGTTGTGTTTAAGCTTCAGAACTGAATTCCAAGAATTACTAGTGTAAGCGTTGTTGAGCGCGGTACCAGCACGGTACCGCGCTTTTTTTTTAAGGGATCCCCCTACTCCCTCTCCCGGTGATCACTTACTTTTTTCTCCTATCTTTTTAAGGAATATACAGGTGAACAACCCTGAACCTTTCTGCCGCCGTATGGTGGCAAAGGGGGACTGCGATGAGAACCTTCCAAAAACAACCGAAGGCCGATCTGAACAGATATTACGGAGTATTCCTGGAGCTCAGCATCATAACCGTGTTGCTCGGGTTCATCGCCTTGGTCAATCTGGAGATCCGCCCCCAACCCCGGGAAATCACCTATAAAGAGGTGCAGGAGACCGTCCATATGGAGGAGATTGTCCGGTCCAAACAGGAAAAAAGGCCCTCCGTTCCACGTCCCTATGTACCGGTGGAGGTACCCGATGACGAGATTGTGGCGGAGGAGATCATCGAATTTGATGCCGAATTGGATTTCGACCTCGAGTTGGAACTACCGCCTGAGCCCGTCGATCCACAGAAAGAGAACAATGAAGAAAAAGAATATAATTTTTTCGTTGCCGTGGAACAGATGCCGGAGCTGATCGGCGGGCTGAAATGGATTCAGGAACGCATAAAATACCCGGCGCAGGCCCGCATGGCAGGCATAGAGGGGCGAGTGATCATCCAGTTCATTGTCAGTGAGGAGGGCAAGGTGTTGCATCCCCGCGTGATCAGGGGTATCGGCGGCGGATGTGATGAGGAGGCATTACGGGTCGTAAAAAAAGCCCGGTTCAGACCCGGACGTCAACGCGATCTACCCGTCAAAGTGCAGTTTGCAATACCGGTGATCTTTAAGCTGTCTGATTGATGCATTTCCTACGTTCGAGAGGCCGAAAACTATCGTCCGGGATCTGACCCGTTGCGGTTGCGGTGCCAGCGGTCGAACTTCTCCAGGACCTCCCTTAGATTGTCATAGCCCACTCTTTTTTTGGCTTCCTTTAGCGAGACCCAGGCGATCTTCTCTATACCCTCCTCTTCCTGGGGATGCAATGGTTCGCCGTAGTCGGACTGCATCGCATACCAGTACGTGGTTTTGCCATAGTGCTCGTTGTCCCGCTCATACTCGTGATAGGTGGTCGCGAGCTCGTCAAGGATCTCCGGCTCCGGGCACCCCACCTCTTCAGACACCTCCCGGACGGCACATTGCTCAAGTGTTTCGGAGTTCTCTTTTTTACCTTTCGGAAGATCCCATACCTCCCTGCGGTAGATCAGCAGTACTTGAAGTTCATCCTCCTCATTTACCCGAAACAATATGCCACCTGCGGCGGAAACGTCTGTCATATGACCATCTCAATCGGTTTCATCGTTGTCTTTCTCTTCCGATGAGGGGCCCTCCTTTTTCTGCTCCTCTGCATAATTCATGCGAAGGTTGTTCAGGGTCTGGTTGAGGTAGTTTTCGAGCTCCTTGGGGAGATTGCCCTCGGTGTACTTTTGCAGCATCAGGAGCGTATCGATAGCAAATTTGGCTGATTTCATCTCCCGCTCCACCTTGTCGGTCGAAGGATTCTTGATCTTGCCAAGCCCCATCATCGCTATTTGCTGGTGCTGCTGAATCAGCATCATGAACAGCAACTGGTTTTGCTGTTCCTCATTCAATTTGTCTCCGTTGTAATTCAGATCGTCTAATTCCGCCATCGTCAATTTCCTGTTTTTGATATTCTGATGTCACTCTGTTAACAGTAATCCCTGCAAAAAAATTTTTGGGCATTGGGCTTTAATGTTTGACGTGACTGCGGTACCTTTACGGCTTGTTGAGCGTTCATCTGTAAATGTTTAATATATCGATGGCAGTTCTACATCCATTTAAAGCCTGGCGCCCCGTTCCGGCAAAAGTGAAAGAGATCGCATGTGTGCCCTACGATGTGGTGAGCACCGCGGAAGCCCGGGAAAAAGTGGAAGGCAACCCTCACAGTTTCCTCCACGTCGTACGCCCCGAAATAGACCTACCGGAAGGTACTCCCTATAACGACGACCGGGTCTACGAAAAAGGAGCCGCCAACCTACGGGAACTGCTGAGATCGGACCTGATGGAACAGGAGCCGGAGCCTGCAATCTACATCTATCGTCTCACCACGGAGGATCGATCGCAAACCGGGGTGTTCTCCTGTGTATCGGTGGAGGATTATGATTCCGGTGTGATACTCAAACATGAGCTGACCCGGCCCGATAAGGAGGATGACCGTACCCGGCACATCCTGGAGCAGTCGGCCCACGCCGAACCGGTGATGCTGGCGTTTGATGATCAGGTTGACCTGTCGGCTATGATGGAAAACATTACAGCGAATGAGAACCCGATCTACGACTTTGAAGCTGAGGATGGCATCCGGCATTCCCTCTGGAAAGCACCTGAAAATATCCGTTTCATCGACCGTTTTGCCGCCCTCGACCGCCTGTACATCGCAGACGGGCATCACCGCTGTAAAAGTGCTTCCAGAGCTGCCGAAGTGCTGAGAACAGAAGATCCCGGCCATACAGGAAAGGAGGAATACAACTTCTTTCCGGCGGTCATTTTCCCAAAGGATCAGATGGAAATCCTCCCCTATAACCGGGTCATCCATGAGGTGCCGGAGGACGTCATCGATCAACTGAATAGGGATTTCGATCTGGAGGAGCCGGTGGATCCTAAACCGGAGCGCAAGGGGAGGATAGCCCTGTATTACGGCGGCCGCTGGTTTGGCCTGTCGCTGCCGCTGGCCGACGATCCGAATGCGGTGGAACAGCTGGATGTACA
>JAWVYR010000199.1:0-5335 GCA_033722635.1 Balneolaceae bacterium
AGAGCAGCGATCCCGCAGGCGGGATATAAGCATCCTCCCCTATCAAGAGAAAAAACAGGGCAATATCATCATGGTTGAACCTCCCACAGCCGAGGGCACGCCGCGGACCCTGACATTGGTGAATTTTGGCAACAATGTGGAATATGCAACGAATTTCTATGCATTGATTCATCTGCCCGGCTTCTCCGAAGAGTCCCAATACCGGCTTCAGGTACACCGGTCCACCGTTACCGAAAAAGACACGACCCGTAAAAACCAGGTCTACGCAAAGGAGATCGACGATGAGCCGATATATATCGGTACAAAGCCACAGCTGAGGCAGCGCGACAACCGCCTGTTTCTAGAGCTGCCCCCTTCCGACGGCGGCTCCTCCTACCTGCTGGTAAAGATACCCAACAGCACCTTCGAAAACGGGATCTATACCATCACGCTTTTGAAAAACGGGCAGGATTCCCCGGTTGCGCGGTCGCTTTACCGCTCTTTTTGGGTCGACATGCCCACCAGCCTGCTGAACCTGAATGTAGCTATCGAGATGCTGCGATTTATTGAAGACGAAAAGAGGATAGCCAAGCTGAAAGATGGCTCAGATAGGGAGAAGGAACGGAAGTTCAGGGAATACTGGGAGAAGCGGGATCCCACACCCGATACTGAATATAATGAACTGATGGCTGAGTACTACCGCAGAATCGATTTCGCCTATCGGAAATATTCTACCGTTAATGTCAACGGATTCAATACCGATCAGGGCAAAATCTATATCCGCTACGGGCCGCCGAACAAAGTGGAGCGAAAACTACCTCCCGGTGAACCCGCGGTGGAAGTCTGGACCTATCCCAACCAGGAGTTTATATTCCGGGCGATTTCTGATTTCGGACAGTATGAGCTGGTCCGGAAAAGAAGTTTGTAGGCCTGAAGTAAAGCGATTTACGTCTACAAACACCGCATCGGCTGTCTCAAGCCAATATCTTAACAGCGAAAATCTTTCAGGGCATGAATATAAAAGTGGCTATAACCACCGGGGATATCAACGGGATCGGAACCGAGATCATCCTCAAGACGCTGAGCAACATCGATCTGATTCATGCCACGCCGGTGATCCTGGGCTCCTCCGAGCTGATCGAATACTATGACCAACGCATACAGTCCAATCTTGATCTTGAGTTGATCTCTTCGGCCGAACAAATCAAAATTGGCAAAGTAAATTTGCTGGAATGCGTGAAGATCGGCAGGCAGGATATCGAACCCGGGAAGATTACCGAAATATCCGGGGCGGCCTCCATGAAGTCGGTGGAAGAGGGAATCAGACTATGTTTGGAGGGGTTAACCGATGCGCTGGTTACCGCTCCCATTTCGAAGGAGGCGGTGAATCTTGCCGGCTACTCCATTCCCGGCCATACGGAATTTCTCGCTGAAAAAACGGGAACCGACCGGGTGTTGATGATGCTGGTCAATGAGTCGTTTCGATTGGGCCTGGCTACCATTCACATTCCGGTATCCCGGATCCATGAACAGTTGAGCAAGCAGCGTATTGTTCAAACTGTCGGAATGATGGATCGCAGTCTGAGGGAGGATTTCGGCATTGAGAATCCGGAGATTGCCGTGCTCGGCCTCAATCCCCATGCGGGTGATGGCGGAGTGATCGGAGATGAGGAGATCGAGGTTATCGGGCCGGCTATCGAAAAAGCCCGCGAAAACGATCTCAACATTGAGGGTCCTTTCCCGGCTGATGGGTTTTTCGGCAACCGAAAATACCGCCAGTTTCACGGCGTCATCGCGATGTACCATGACCAGGGGCTTATCCCTTTTAAAACCATCTCCTTCGGAAAAGGGGTCAATTTTACGGCGGGTCTCCCTTTTGTCCGCACCTCCCCCGATCACGGTACGGCGTTTGATATAGCCGGCGAAAACAAAGCCAATCCCGCCTCCTTCAGGGAAGCGCTTCAACTGGCCGGGGAACTTTCGAAAAATCGAAAAGAACACCGTTTATGAGTGAGCAACACTATCCGGAATACTCGAAGCTGGCGCCCATCTATGATCAAGTGATGGAGGATGTCAGTTACGAGGTGTGGGCCGACTTCATCGATGAGGTGGTTCAGGTGCACCATCCCGATCCACTGTCGATCCTGGAGCTGGCCTGCGGTACCGGATCGCTGGCCCTCTCGCTCGATGAGCTGGGATGTTACGATATCACGGCGACCGACAAATCGCCGGAGATGATCAAAATCGCCCGAAAAAAATGTGCTGAGACCGGGTGCGGCGTTGAATTTATGGTGATGGATTTTCTTGACATCCGGATCGAACAGCCGGTGGATGTAGTGCTCTCCACCTTCGACAGCATCAACTACCTGCACCGGTCCCGTGATATCATCCGGCTCCTAGAGCAGGTCCGGTCCCTGCTTCAACCCCACAGTCTGTTTGTATTTGATTTCACCACCCCGAAAAATTCCATCAAATCGATCAAATTTTTGAACAACGAAGAGGGTTATACCGATGACAACTACCGGTTCAGGCGTAAAAGCCATTATGACCCGGAGGAGCGCATTCATGTCAATGAATTTACCATTGAAAAGCTGGATGATGACCACCATTCGGTACTGGAACGTTTCCAGGAGAAACATGAACAAAAAATATATACCCTGGAAGAGATGGTTGACATTATCGCCCAAACCGATTATACCATAGTAGCCAAGTATGACGGATTCGACCGGAAAGATGCCAACAGAAACAGTTTAAGAATTACGATGGTGCTGCGATGCCCCGAAACTCGGTGATAGAATTTGAGGATGTATCGGTGACCTATGATCACCGAATGGTGTTGAACCAGGTAAATTTCTCCCTGGAGAACGGCGAATTTGTCTATCTGGTCGGCGAGACAGGGGCCGGCAAGAGCTCGTTCCTGCGGCTGATCTACCGCGACCTGCTGCCCGATGAAGGCAGGGTTCGCGTGGCCGACCTGGATGTGACCACCATCCCGGAGAAGAAGGTTCCCTACCTTCGGCGGCGGCTGGGCATCGTTTTCCAGGATTTTCAACTGCTTCCAGACCGCACCGTGTATGACAACGTGGCCTTCGCCCTTCGGGTGACCGGCGAAAAGAAAGATTTCGTCAAACAGCGGGCCCTGGAGGTGCTGGGGATGGTGGGGCTCAGCCACAAACGCAAGGCGATGCCCGGCGATCTGTCAGGGGGCGAACAGCAGCGGGTGGTGATCGCCCGGGCACTGGCCAACGAGCCCCGCATCATGCTGGCTGACGAGCCCACCGGCAACCTGGACCCATCCGCCTCCCATTCCATCATGGAGCTGCTCAAGCAGATCAACAACCGCGGCATGGCAGTGCTGATGGTCACCCACGACTACGACACGGTGAAGCAGTACCCCTACCGTACGCTGAAGCTGGAAAACGGGAAGATCAGGGAGATCAAGGCACAGGGGCTGTAGAATTTCGAATCTGGCAATTTTAACGCCTATATTCAATACTATGGGCTAACTACCTTGTGCTTGTTGAAACAGCCCAAAAAATGAACAACCCGGGTCATTCTGAAGCGCCGGTCGTGTCTACCGAACTGTTTCTTTTCAGGGTGCCACCGGAAAAACCAAGGCATATCCAAGACAGCTGAAGAATCCTCCTTGATATCGCAGTGTTCTAGATATGGGTCCAGAATCCTAATACGGAAAGATCCTTTGGGGAACCAACTCCCTACCGCAAATTTGCAGGCGCCGTAGGTGCCGCCCTGTTTATAGAAACCGTCCCGTGCCCACCGATGGCTCCGTAGGAGCCGCCTGGAGAAAGAAACGGTGCCAAACCGTTGAATAAATGATCATCTCATCCACCGGAGGTAGAGACGGCTGCGTGTCCGATTGGAGCTTCGGCACGAGATATATGGATCCTGAAACAAGTTCAGGATGACAAGATTTGTGCTTTTTCTTTAATGATTCAAATGCCAATCAAACAAACCGCTCCTTGTCTTGCTGAACCGCGCGCTGTTTGAAACGAAGGAACTCTAAGTACCAGAAATAAACCCGGAAATCAATGGGTAGGTCCTGCTCCCGGATGGTATCGGTTTGCGTGTAGATCCCGATCTGCTCACCGCCGGATGCTAGGGTTCAAAAAATAAAAAAGGAGCACCCTGTCGGGTTGCTCCTCTCACCCTTTTAATCGTTCTTTTGTCATGCTCTATTTATGCACAGCAAATTGAATATCCTGGCATAACCCTTCATTGGATTGACCTGGATCGCAGCCGCCGTTGAAGGTACCGATCTGCTCACCTATCAAACCCGGAATTTTGGGGCCGTGTGTCCGCACCACAAAATGAATCTCGGCCTTTCTTGAGTCAACCAAACCCAGTGAACCCTCACCGAAATTCGAACCGCTGTTGTCTCCCTCCATACGGTGCCCGGCAAATGTTGCCTTTCCTGTACCGCCTGCTAATGTTCCTGCGCTATAGAGCACATCTATGCCTGCATCTGTGTTAAAGGGGGCGAAATCTTCTCCGTCACACCCATTGCGGCAATCTTCCGGATTGTTGAAAATGACCATCCAAAGCGTGTATGCATGCCCCGGTTCCAACTCGCTTGTCGTTAAAGTAAATGACACTCCATTATTATTTCGAACCAGCTTGGAAGTGCCTACAGCCGAAAAATCAGCAAATGCAATAACATCTGCTGTTGAACTCGTCGCGGCTTTATCTGCTTTCGTCGCAATTGATCCTAACTCACCCGGCGCCTCCGGTGCCACCGGCGCTTCGGATTCGCATCCGATCATCCATCCCAATACGATCAGAACAGGTATCAGTTTTATCCTTTTCATAGTATTCCCCGTTTAAATTGAAAATTACGGCAACATCCGATGCCGTTTGACACGCCATCCCAGATAGGTATGCGCTATTTATTATTAATTATTGAACTATTGAATATCTAACAGTAAGCATTCAGATTCTGACATAAATCGTTCAAAAGACGGATGAATTAAATACCGGTCAAAGAAGAGAGGTGTCAAAATGTAATATCCAGCTAAATCAAAACCCGAATGTTTTTGGAACCGTACAACTCTTTATTTTAAATCGCGATTCCCGAGAGGCAGTGTATGCTCGAATTCAAATCGGTTGATCTGTTTGAGATCCCACAGCCGGTCTTCAACAGGATCCTGTTCATAGACAATCATTTCGGTGCCAGAACTATCCCTAAGTATTACAATGTCTGAAAAAGTCCTGCTGGGAGGTATACTTTCGGTTCCGAACGGTCTGATGGTCAAAAATAAGGTCATTTGGTTGGCAGGAATTACAACCAATGAATCACTGAAATTTTTATAAGTATAAGGCGAAGAAAATCTCAACTGCA
>JAWVYR010000200.1:0-5309 GCA_033722635.1 Balneolaceae bacterium
AAAAACCCTCTATTCCGCCTCGAATCCGATCTCTTTATGGGTGCCGTCGCAGAACGGTTTGTTGGCGGATCCACCACAACGGCAGAGTGCCGTTTTTTTGGTGGATGAGGTCGGCGGGGCGGTTTCCGAATGGAACTGATAGGGGCCTTCCACCAAAACCGGTCCGTCCTTCATCACCTTGAGGACCAGCTTGCCGCCGGTATCCTCGCTGTCGGAACCTTTGGCCAGTTTTTCCCCGTCGAACCAGGAGGGAGCCATAAAATCGTCATCGACATGGGAATTGTCGCACAACGGTTTGTTGGAGGATATTCCACACCGGCAGAGAGCCAGTCGGGTATCCTCCAGGATGATGTTGCCTTCGGCATCCTTTACCTGAAGATCCCCGCGCACATATACCGGGCCATCTTTCGAAATGGAAATCGTATTTTTCGGCGGAACCTGTTCTCGCTCTCCTCCATCCTTGCGTTCATATTTGAGTGCACCGGTGGGGCACCGCGTCACCACCTCTGCGATCTCTTCGGCTTCACCTTTTTCCGGCTGGATCCACGGGCGTTGGTCGGGGTTGAACACTTCCCGAAGGCCTCGGACACATTCCGCTGCATGGATGCAGCGTTTCAGGTCGTAGGTGACATTTATCGATTCGCTTTCATAAGAACGCTTTTTCTCTTCCATCGGGATTCAGGTAAATTAATATGATTGTTAGAATATAGCCGATAATCGGCGGGCATCAAATCGGCCGAAGAAAAACCCTGCATCCCGGGCGGAATGCGGGGGAGAGGAGGAGCGATTTCGAAATTAGCTGTTATTGCCCTCTGCGATCTTCATCTGATTCTTGAGGGTGATAACCCCTTTCACATCCGCGATAATTTCCTCGATCTGATTCATCTCAAATTGAGATTCTACCGTGCCTTCGAGTATGGCAACGCCATCATTTACGCGGACCTGCAACTTTTGTTCGCTGTATTCTATATAGGGATCCCGGAGCATCGCGTTGACGATTCGGTTCTTGATCGCGCTGTCGCTCAGATCGGCTTCGGGCTGTACGACTACCTTGTGGTTCACATCGATATTGTTCTCGACCCGACTTACACCCGCAGTATTACGGGCATCCTCTCCGGCAGCCAGCTTGTTACTCAGGTAGGGCACGGTGCCGGTCAAAATAACCACATCGTCTTTTATCTGTACATTAACCTGTTCTGCATCGACTCTCGGATCCACTTGCAGTGATCGTATAATCGCTTTCCTTATCTGGTCGGTAGTCAGGCCGGTGATCTGGCTGTTCTGGAACATCATGCTTTGGTATTCCGGATGTACCTCCAGAAGATCCGCTTCAACAGCTTCAACCCCGGCCAGCTGTGCAGTTTCCATGGCCAGCGTCTTTTCACGGGCACTACCGACGGCGCCTGAAAGCGATACGTTACCGTCATCGACTTCAACCTTGATCATCGCATCGCCAATCCTGTTGTCCCAAAGCAGCGATTGCTTGATATCCTTTGCAATGGCGGAGTCGGGGCGCGCCTCTTCAAGCTGTACGATCAGGTTGTTTCGAATCTCTTTCACACCCTTGACGCCGGCCACAATTTTTTCTGTTAGCCGGCGCTCCGCCCAGGAATCGGTCAATCCCTTTAGCGTGACGGAGCCATTGTTGACCTCCGTCTCTATCTGGATATTTTCAGTTGCCGGATTTGATGCCAATGCATCCAGGATATCATCTTCGACCAGTTCGTCGGGACGTTCTGCCGTAACAGAAATATTATTGACCACAGCAAGTACTCCAAATGCGGATTCAGCTATTTTTTCAGCCTTGCGTTTCGCCAGCAGGTTCCCGGTGTCGCCGGTCAGCGTGGCGATGCCGTCCCTGGTTTTTACATCGATTTGATCGGCCTGTATTGCCGCATCCTGTCCCAATTGCGTTGCAATCGATTCCGTTATCTCTTCATCCGACGGCAGCTCTCTGGTGGGACGTTCCTGTTCGCGGCAGGAGACCACATTCAGGATTAAAAAGAGTGATAGAAATAGTGCCAACATTTTTCCGAGAGGGAATTCCTCTGCAAATCCCGGTGACCTCATTTAAATCACGTTCTCCTCAAATCCTTGTTAAAAATACTTTCTCTCTTGCATTGCATAAAAAAACAAGTGAGATGTAGGAGACGTTCGTATATATCCATCGAAACAGGTCTACAGAAAGGATCATAGGCGGTTAGTGCGAAATATAAGGGGAGTTTTTCATCTTGCGCCAGCGTTTGATGCTGTAGATGCCGCCCATGAAAAAGAATAGCCCTAAAATGGTTGCAATGCCGGCCCCGAACCAGTTCATGATCCCGGCATCGATAATCGCCTCGTCTGGATCCTGTGGATCGTACAGGACCTCGACCTCTTCGCCGACACTGTAGGAAGGCGGATTGCTTCCTACATCGTGCTCAAAAGTGATCTTATTTTCGTTGTCACCGGGTGTATATTCCACCACCGGGTAATAGGTATAGCTGGTGGTCCCGTCGCTGGTTGAGCTTTTTTCATTCAGGGCGACAACCTTACCGGTGTCGGGGAGCGCCGTCTCCAAGAATTCCGCCCTATCGTACCCCAGGTAGATGCCAAGAACCAGGGCGCCGGCACCGATCAGGGTCATAATAGGTCCTGCCCATTTGAGCGATTTTGATTGTTCGTAAACCGACTGCTCCAGTTTACGTGCGTCGGTAATACGCTCGGTGTTCTCCGGGTCGGTACCTTCCCGCGTCTTCATCCGTGTATTGCGAAAGGCCTCCTTAAGTTCATCGTAGGAGCTGATATCGTGCTGTTTCAGCTTTTTGCGGATGGAGTTCATAACCGCCAAAAGGATGAAGCCGCTGAAGCCGAACGACCAGAGGCTGGGATTAAAGATGTTGAAAAACAGTACCGAAAGCCCGATACCTATGGCAAGCACCAGCCCTCCACCAATATAGTAGCCCTTTCCCTCGATCCGTGCTTCGTCGCGCTTGCGGTTGTAAAGCACCGAAAGCTGTTCCCCGATCTCATAGAGGGGCATGCTGCTGCCGATTTTGGAGGTGAATTCACGGGTTTTCCCATCCGCGGAATATTGGACAACCGGATAGTAGATCGGCCCGCCCTGCTTGCGTTTTTCATCCGGAGGGGTGGTACGCTTTTCGAGGGCGATCACCTTCGCCCGACAGCTTCGGGAGCCGGCGGAAAAGCGAATATGGTCCCATAGGATGGCGACACCCAGGATCAGAAAAAGCAGGCCGACAAGAAGAAAGATAATTTCCATACCGGTTTTTTTCCTAAACTATGATTTACTAGATGTTTAGCAAGTTAAAATACCATAAGAAATCAGGGAGGGTCGGTCGATTCAGTCCGGTGCCGCAAAGGATTTGATCAGCTGCCAGAGCAGTTCAGCCATCTCCTCGTCGTAAATATCGTTGTGCGCTGAGGCATATTCCCCGCTGGGCTTCCGGCTGCTTCCATCGGTGATGATATCCGAAGCATCCAGCAGCAGTATGCGGTTTTTCTCCTGTTCCTTCATGGAACGGCCGGCCCGCCGTATCGCCTCAGCATCGGAGGGACCGCTCCATTTCAGGATATGAAAAATCTCCGGATGTTCCCGGGCGGCATTCAGACCGAGTTCACTGCCCAGGTTCAGGGAGCCGAAGGCGATGATCGCCTTCTGGTTGGCGCGATCATGCACAGAGGTGGTGAAAGCAAAGGCGGTATTCATCTGATGGAACAATGCGTATGGTGAACCCTCGCCGCCTTTTCCGTCGATGAACCTGTTTGCGCTGAACGCAGGTTGCAACCCCACAAACAGGTCGACATGCTGTCCGGGGTGATCGCCGCCGTCGTCCAACAGCATTCTGCTGAATACGGCGCGGGAGAGGAGTCGGGCCCCCAGACTGTGGCCGACAAGCACCACCTGCAGCGGTGTCCGCCTTACCTCCAGTTGCTTTTTAGGAAGGATGACCTGATGTATCAATTTGTTGGCTATCGAATAGCCGATCTCGTCGGCGTCATTTGCCTTGTTAAAATAGCTGGAAATGTGCCCCAGGGATCGGATAGCCTCACTTTCAGAGCCCTTCAGCCATACGCTGGGCCAGGTCAGTGCCACCACCATGGGCCGGAATGCCGTGCCGGGGTCGTTGCGTGAGACAGCAGTGAGGCTGTCGGTAATACGGTTGATCCGGTTTACAGCCTGGTACTGATCGGTGTTCCATCCCATGGAGAATACCAATATATGGGTGAAGGGATTATCGTTTTCATGGCCGCGCTTCAGCTTCTCCGTCATCGCAGAATCGAGCAGGGTGTAGGAGCGGCTACTTGCCGAGAAGGGTGGCAGATGATGATCGCGATAGGCGTTGAATACAGCCGAAACTTTTACCCTGTCGGGATCTGCCCCATCCGTTCTGTCATACTGCATCACATGGGTTACATAAAGCGCTTTGGGATCGTCGGTAAGGGATCGGAAGTCGCGGCGTCGCCAGTTCTGCTCGACGCGGGAAATGCCGCTGATGGTGTCGGGAAAAGAGATACCGGGATACCCTTCCAGGGGAGCCTGAATCCGCTCTCTGCTCTGTTTTTCGATACCGATGAGAAACCCGTCATAGCGCAGTTTTCCTGCATCTGCCAGTCCATGCAGACTGTAGTAGGGATCGATCAGTTCTTTCGGCCCGAAGCAACCGGTGGCCAGGAACAGAACGATCAGCAAAACCGGTGCCGCCACAAATTTAAGGGGATCATTGAATGCGTTCATAACTGCGAATGAACAGATTTACCGGGGTTGGGCCTGGAGATTATGGCGTCTAAAGATAGATCAAACCGAATCAATAGTACAACGAAATTACCGGTTAAAAAAGTAGTGAGGAGGGGATGAAGCTATTTCAACCTGAGATATCGGGAGCCAGAATAAGAAGGCCCAACAGCGCACATCGTTCGATTGTCTCATCCAGGAAGATCTTTTCGTGATAGGCATGCGCGCCCTCTCCAACCGCTCCCAGTCCGTCCAGTGTCGCGGTAAACTGGCTGGTGATGTTGCCGTCGGAGGCGCCCCCTGAAAGTCCCTCTTCAAGGTCAAGGTCCAGTTCCCGGCCGGTTTCGCGGGCCAGATGCCACAGTTTTTCGTTGCGTTCGTTTTTAACCAGCGGAGGCCGGCCGACGGATCCCTCTATAGCAAGATCGACTCCTTCCAGCTCCGATTTCAGGTTGTATATAGCCTCCTCGATATACGCAGCATCATCCATGTTTTTCACCCTGACGTCGACGGTCGCCTTGCTTTTGGCCGCCACGACGTTCGAACGTTCGCCTCCCTCGATAGTACCCACATT
>JAWVYR010000201.1:0-5281 GCA_033722635.1 Balneolaceae bacterium
AAAGTACTGCCGGCTGCGCGACAGGTCGCGGATACTGGGCATATTTTCATGCAGCACCGCATCCCGCAGCCACATGGCGGTATGCGAACTTTTGTCGCCGGTGGAAAGATACTCGGCGAGGCCCTCCACAAACCAAAGAGGTAGCTGGCTCAACGAACGGATCCCCCCGATGCTGCGTTCGGTACGGGCGATATCATACTGAAATGCGTGAACCAGTTCGTGGCCCAGCACATGGTTGGTGCTCTGGTTGGCTTCGGCGAAGGGCATCACCACCCGGTTGCGCAGTCCCTCGGTGACCCCGCCGGTTCCCACCCCTATCCGGGTGATGACATCGGTCTGCTGAAAATCAGCATGGTTGGCATAGATGATCAGCGGGTTTCGGTATTTGAACGTGTGATTAAAGATCTTCGAATGCCGGGTATACCAACGTTCCGACAATTTACCAAGGTCTTTAACCGCCGACTCAATCTTGGGATAATGGTATATATCGAAATGCTCGGTAGACAATATCTGGAAATTGAAATCCTCATACTGTACCTTGTTTCTTCCAAAATACTGGGCGTTAGCCAGCTGGAGTGTTCCTGCAGCAAAAAATACTGCTGTAAGTATTACGAGCTTCGCCTTTCTATAGAAAGAGGGCATAATATGCATATGCTTATATTCTTAAGATTATATGACACAAGGGTCTATGTAAATGATATAGTTCCGTCTAATACTGATGATATAATCTTATTTAATTTTACGATATTTACAGGTGAGCAAGGATAATAAATATATAGATCGGGAAAAGATCGGTGAGCTGCTGTATCGGCAGGAGAACTTCGTCAGGGAATTCGCGGAGGCAGCGGAACTATCCTTTAAAGAATTTGAGCAGGATTATACCACCTATCTTCTCAAACGGGATGAAACCAATTTCAGGAAGGCCGGTCATAAGATAAAACCGATCGCCCAGATGCTGGAGATCGAGGAGATTGTGGATGAATATGAACACGCCAAGAGACTTCTCTGGGATGAAGCCGCCAGGGAGAAACTACAGGAATCGGCCGACCGCATACAACGCATCTGCAAACAGATCATTCGTGAACTGAAGGAACTCCGGTAATTCCGAATAGCCTTTAAATTTTTTTATTCTGAAGGTAAGATCTGTCCGGGCTGCAGCATCTGTTTGATAAGTCGTTGCCTCTCTCACCCCGGCAGGTTTGACTCCGACCGCCGGGGTTTTTTTATTTTTCGGATCATTACAGTTTCCCAACATTTCCCACATCTTCCATTAAATCAGTATTTTATACGATCAACGATCATCAGACAGACCGGAATTGCTTTGAGCAAAAACGGCGACAATTCGGATAAGAAGGAACACCCTTCCTCCCCCTACCCAGCCTGGCTGAGGTGGTTTGGAAGAATAGTGGGAATATTTTTACTGGTGACTTTTCTTCAGGTGTTGTTCCTGAAGTGGATCGATCCGCCCACCAGTTCCTTTATGGTACAGCGCTGGCTTCAGGCCGGACTTCATTCGGAGGATTCCTTTGAACTGATCTATGAATGGCGGGATTATGAGGAGATCTCCGACATGCTCAAACTGGCGGTGATCGCATCGGAGGACCAGCGTTTCGCCGAACACCGGGGATTTGACCTGAAATCGATCGAGAAGGCGATCGAGGACAGCCGCGATGGCGACCGGCTCAGGGGAGCAAGTACGATCTCTCAACAGGTAGCCAAAAACCTGTTTCTTTGGCCCGGCGGCGGATTCCTTCGCAAGGGGATCGAAGCCTGGTACACGATTCTGATCGAGACCTTCTGGTCGAAGAAAAGAATCCTGGAGATCTACCTCAATATCGCGGAGTTCGGCGACGGGGTTTACGGTGCCCAGGCAGCCGCTGAGACCTATTTCGACACTCGGGCGGAAGATCTGACCATGTGGCAGAGCGCCCTGATGGCCACCGTGCTCCCAAATCCGAAACGGTTCAACCTGCACCGCCCTTCCCGGTATATGGAGAGACGCCGAGGCTGGGTGATAAACTATATGTACTACCTGGAAAATCGCCGTTACCTTGGC
Organism: Balneolaceae bacterium; assembly: GCA_033722635.1. Lineage (GTDB taxonomy): Bacteria > Bacteroidota > Rhodothermia > Balneolales > Balneolaceae > JAWVYR01. Next base: position 2,057 of record JAWVYR010000201.1, read on the forward strand.
GAGATCGAGTGATCGACTGATCCACCGTCGCCTGATCATCTTCCCGTTGCATCCGCTGCCGGATGGGATAATCGGATGAATCTTCATTATATTCCCTCCCTGATTTCTGGATAATTAACCCAAGGAAAGGATTCATGCACAGGATACTGGTAACCGGAGGGGCGGGGTTCATCGGCAGCCACACCGTCCTCGAACTGCTGAAGGAGGAGTACGAGGTGGTGGTCGTTGACAACCTGTCCAACAGCAAAAAGACGGCACTCGACCGCGTCGAAAACCTGGCCGGCCGGGAGCTCACCTTTCATAAAGCCGATCTGTTGGATGCCCGGGCCCTCGATGACATTTTTAACAACCACGAGATCCACGGGGTTATCCATTTTGCGGGTTTGAAAGCGGTGGGTGAATCGGTGGAGAAGCCCCTCGCCTACTACCGTAACAACGTGGCGGGTACCGTCAATCTTTGCGAAGCGATGGTGAAGCACGGGGTCAAAAATATCGTATTCAGCTCTTCGGCTACGGTCTATGGCGATCCCCACGAGGTACCGATCGAGGAGCACTTCCCGCTGTCGGCCACCAATCCCTACGGGCGGACCAAGCTCTTTATCGAAGAGATACTGCGCGACCTGCACCGATCCGACGAGCAGTGGAACGCGGCGATTCTGCGCTATTTCAACCCGGTGGGCGCCCACGAAAGCGGCGAGATCGGCGAGGATCCGGCCGACATCCCCAACAACCTGATGCCCTACATCAGCCAGGTGGCGGTGGGCAAGCGGGAGCAGCTGGCGGTGTTCGGCGACGACTACCCTACCCGCGACGGCACCGGGGTGCGCGACTACATCCATGTGGTCGACCTGGCGATCGGCCACCTGAAGGCGCTCGACAAGCTGGAAGCCGAGCCGGGACTGGTGACCTACAACCTGGGCACCGGACGGGGCTACAGCGTGCTGGAGGTGGTCAAGGCCTTCGAGAAGGTATCGGGGAAAAAGATCCCTTACCGGATCACCGATCGGCGGCCCGGGGATATCGCCGAGTGCTACGCCGATCCCTCCAAGGCGGAGAAGGAACTGGGATGGAAAGCGGAGCGGGACCTCCACGACATGTGCCGCGACGCCTGGCGCTGGCAGAAAAAAAATCCGGAGGGGTATTAGGGTTAGTAGCAGTAGGCAGGAGGCAGGAGGCAGTAGGCAGGAGGCAGGAGCAGTAAGCAGGTGGCAGGAGCAGTTAACAGTAGCAGGAGGCAGTGGCAGTTTTTGAAGTGTTTTATTATTCTTTATTTACTGCTCGAAAAAATTTGTTCATCATGAGTGAAGGATATAAAGATCTTATTGTTTTTAAAAAAGCTTATAAGCTTGCTGGCAAAATTTTTCTTTTATCAAAAGCTTTCCCAGTTGAAGAGCGCTATTCTTTAACCGATCAAATACGCCGCTCATCTCGCAGTGTTTGCGTCAATATAGCCGAGGGGTATCGTAAACGGATCTATCCCAACCATTTTCGAAGTAAGATGTCGGATGCTGATGCCGAATGTTCAGAGACGATCGTCTGGTTGGATTTTGCTCTGGAATGTCGATATATCACGATGGAACAGCATAACATGCTCATTAACCAATACAATGAGGTCGGTAAAATGCTCGGAGCGATGATTAAACATCCGGATAAATTTGTACCTGAATAGGAAACAACTGCCTCCTGCCCACTGCCACTGCCAACTGCCACTGACAACTGCCAACTTCCAAAAGCCACCTACAGGCGCCTCCTGCAAATAATCACTGTAGTTGCCCAGTGCCTCCTGCCACTGCCTCCTGCCAACTGCTATCGCCCTTGCACCGTAACCGTCGTTCGGTCAACGCCCGTGTTGCCGGTTTTCGCATGATAGGCATAGACCGTGATCTCATAGGAACCGTTCTCTTCCGGCGTGAAGGATCCCTCGTAGGTGCTCTCCTTTCCTGCAAAGCTCATCGGCACTTCCGCCACGGTTTTGCCACCCTTCTTCACCCATGCGGCGATCTCATATTCCGAGCTGTCCCACAGCCCTCCCGGTTCCGTCGGGCAGCCGCACATCATCACGACGTTGGCCGTGATCGAGATCGGTGTGCCCCCGGCTGTCTCATGCGCCTGCGGCTGCAGCAGATCCACCGAAAAGCCCGGGATCTCCAGGATGATGCCGTCGCCGGTGATATCCTTGCCCGGGATCATCCAGAGCTGGGTGGAAACGGTAGCATGCGACTGCCGCTGGGCATGGGGGGCGGTCGCCTCGATGGTCACGAAGGTCGGCTCTTCGATCGCCAGCGAGGTCTCAAACAGGGCCGCTCCCGGCGTGCTCAGCTGCATCTGGCGCGTGCGGTCGGTCCGCATCAACCGGCCGGTGTCGCCGGTGGATCCCGCGGTGAAACCGCGGGCCAGCATCGTTCCGGTTTCAGCCTCTCTTACGACGATGAGGGCTCCCCCCATGGAGGATCCGATGAATTTGGCATCCCGGGCGATCGCGCGGACCACCAGCTTGGTGGCGGGCTGCTCCTGGGCCAGGACCGGCAGGGTGATGATTGCCGATAGCATAAGAAGAATAGAAAACCGCAAAAATTTCATGGCAATGAATATTAAAAATGAATATTGAATGGTTGATGGCGGAAAGATCGCAATTTAAAATTACTTTTCTTAGGGGATATCCATTGCTTATATTTGTGGGTTATTTCCCGTCAGCCGGAGTGGCGGAATTGGCAGACGCGACGGATTCAAAATCCGTTGGGCTTTACGGCCCGTGGGGGTTCGAGTCCCCCCTCCGGTACTTTCACGTGTTTATGTTTTACCGATTCCTATCTTGTTGCCGGACGGGGGACGAGAAGCTTGCAGTCCGAAGTGCTTACCATGCAAAAAGATTATCGGAATTGTTTACAGGAACTGGATGACTGATAAAATAACGAGAGTGAATTGAAAGCGTCTCAGGCAGGATTTCTATTGCTTATAGTGAGTACATAAACTACGTTAGTTTATATAATACATGTTATACCGCTTAAAGTTTTCAATTATGCGTGTTACTAAACTATCAGGTGAACGCTTTAATTTAGCACTCGATCGTTTTCAGGAAGGTGATCATCTTTCCTTTGAATCATCATGAAAGGCTTCACAGAATAGGTAGCAGATGTACCAGAAGAGATTTAATTTCAAATGGCAGAGAACAAAGAAGGAAAGTATGCTCACCAGAAAAACAAAAAAAGGAAGGTAATTTTTAAG
>JAWVYR010000202.1:0-5200 GCA_033722635.1 Balneolaceae bacterium
AAAACAATCTCGCTGAGCAGGCCGTTGTTTCGCCGGTAGTTGATCGGCTGCTCTGCAAGATTCGGATCAATTTTTAACAGACCCGTCCCTTCACTGGAAACCCATATATTGCCCGCTTCATCGGATGATATGTTGGATATATTGCTATTCAGCCGGTTGCTAACCTCGAGGAAGGCGTACTCATCCCCAGATTCCTGTAATCTCCAAATCCTGCCCTCCTGTTCCCCGCCCCACAATCTGCCGTCGTCACTTTCGAACAGGGCATTGGTATTGATTCCGCTTCCGGTCTCATGGAATTGGGTGTTTCCGTCACTGTTGTATTGCACGATATGGCCGTCAAGCAACGACACCCATACCGATCCGTCCTTTCTGGCCACAAGCGATCTGACCGTCGTACCTCCCTTCTCGCCAAAGTTCCCGAGGGATAACGTGTCAGCTTCCAGCTTGTCCTCCCCGGTAAACCGGTAGCGGATGACTCCGAGACTTTCGGTTCCCACCCAAAGCCAGCCTGATTCGGAAACCGTCATCTTGTTATGGCTGACCGTTACATCGATGATATGTATATCGTTCGATTCAGCGATGAATGTGATCCGCTCACCGACTTCGTATTCAGTGAGCGGATATTTCGAAACCATCAGTCCGGCATTCGAACTCACCCACAGGCGGCCCGTGGGATCCTCGATCATATCCCAGACGGTCACATCCCGGAGGCCGCTGCCGGTGCCGTAATTGATCATGTTGACACCGTCGTATCGGACCAGACCCGAGGAGTAGATGGCAAACCAGATATAGCCCAGCCGATCCTGGTAGACTTTATGCACCTCGGCCGAGGGAAGCGCGTTGATCTCGCGTTCGGGCGTGTAATGAGTGAAGGGAAGGAGTTGTCCCTCCGCTTCACTTACTACAAAGAGCAGGGCTGCGGCTAAGAGTGCAATCCTCAGGCTCATAGGCATGTTTTTTATCAGTAATTATAGTGCCGGATTCGGGTCCGGCATACACGGCCGTTAGTTGTTGCCGACCCCTCCTCCTCCCCCGGAAGAGTTGAATGAAGTTAGCAGCAGCTCTGCATCACTGATGCTGGTAGTAGTGCTGGTCGATGTAACTGCCGTACCGGCAACACCACCTACTGCCGACTGGGCGGCAGCTTCCGCTGCGGAGGCCTCCCCAAAGGCCAGGAGCGCCAGGTCGAAATCCGGTGAATTGGATCCCCGGCCGCTGACCACGTTCAGTTCGGCGGTCAGCAGCTGGACCAAGAGTGCTTCCAGGTCTGTTTTGATCGGCCTCGTGAGAATATCCAGTGCTTCCTCGATCTTGTTGTCGCCGAGCTGGAAGGGTGTTTCCAGCAGCAACCCCTCGATTTCATTCAGATAACCGAGTAACTCTGTAGGCGACACATCCCCCTTGTCATTGCCGTTCTTTGCAAATCGCAATTGTTTGATCCAGAATTTGGGCTCCTCGGTAGCCAGTTCGAAATTGCCATTCTCAAACAGCGAAATGATTTTATCGGTTTGCGGATCAAAACCGAAATTGGTTCCTGTTACATCGGCATTGTTCACGGGGACCGTTGTGCTGATTGCTGTTGTCGCTGTGTAGGTTTCAAACAGCTGCTCGTTGAAGTCGGTAGCAGCGGTGGTACTAGGTACCGCCACTTCGAAATCGACACTGTTTGAGCCCGTGAACACGGAAAAACTGTAGGCCCCGGCATCGGAAGTTTTTTGGTGCAGTGTCACTGCCGCATTCGAAAGAGTCACCGTTACATTGCGTATGCCTGATTCAGAACCGTCCTTGGTGCCATTTTCGTTGGCGTCAACAAAGACGAATCCGGAAATAGTGTGTATCCCCTTGCAGGGGCCGGGTATTTCCACTGTTTCGACCGTATTACCGCTTTCAACCCGGGCGTCCACTCCACCGACCAGCGGATCCCCGGGATAGGTGATACTGTAGTCCTGGCTGCCATCAGTAGGTATGGAAGCCTCCCAGGTAATACCCGATGAACTGAGTTTGGCAGACTGTACCGGCGAAAAAGCAACCGGTGTACCCGCGCATGCCGGTATCTCCATGAAAAAATTATTCAATGCGGGTTCCACACCGGTTCCGGAAACCGTATAGGAAAAGGTAGATTGATCACTGGTTGCGTCATAGGCTTTGCCATTAAAGGTCACCAGGTAATTGTTTATGGCAACCGTCGTGACTGGGTTCTCAAACGTGGATCCCGAGGATCCGGGAATAAACGCAGCCGGCGAATCCGGTTCGTCCGGACCAATCGGACTTTGAATATCGCTACAGGCCTGAAAAAGAAAAATTAAAGCGAGGAACAGATACAGCATTGGTAATAGATAATTGAATCTCATAGCGGCACTTTATTTTTTTATTTATTTGATAAGCTGATCCCGACTGTGAATCGGTCAGAACCGGGAAGAAGGGGTACACAACATCCCAATACTATACATTCCCCCGACACTATCCCACAGATGCTGAAGCCATTAGAATCAGAAATTCATGGAAGTAATACAATTTGCAGATAATAAACAATAATAGTTAGCGGATATGCCCTGTTGGCGATAATAATTTGCAATTAATTACAGCGGCTGTTCAATACCGATCTGGTGGAAAATTTATCCTGAGCTACGGAATGACAGATAGGGTGCTTTGTTCGCTTGGCCATCTAGTACGCCAGCCAAGCCTGTCATTCCGAGACACCGGTCGCCACATACTGTGCCGTTCAAAAAATAGGTCGGACCCGTGGGCTCCTGCCGGACCCATCGAGGGTCGAGGAATCTCAGGTGTGAAGTAGGACCCTTTAACCGATTGGCACTTGGACCCGCGTTTGAGATTCCTCGGCACTTTATTAGTTTACACGGTAAATATAACTTCCGGCTCTCTACGTAAACAAGCCGGTTATCCAGGTCCATGCCTCGAATGACACACGAGGTGCTTTATTCACTAAGCCGTCTTGTATACCAGCCAAGCCTGTCATTCCGAGACGCCGGTCGCCACATACTGTGCCATTCAAAACAGGTCGGACCCGTGGGCTCCTGCCGGACCCATCGATAGTCGAGGAATCTCAGGTGTGAAATAGGGCCTGTTCATCGATTGGCACTAAGATCCTCGGTTGAGATTCCTCGGCGCAAATAAAAAGACGGCTTTTCGGGATTGCCGAAAAGCCGTCTTCGTAAGTAGTGGCGGGGGTAGGATTCGAACCTACGACCTTCGGGTTATGAGCCCGATGAGCTACCAGCTGCTCCACCCCGCGATGAGTCTAATAATATAAAGCTTTCCTCTGCTGTATTCAACCTTATAACAAGGTAGAGAAGGAATTAATTTACGGATGATGGGTTTGCCTCATGCCGGTACTATTCATCCCCAATTTCCAGTTCGATCTTTCGCTCCCGGATAACAGGATGCTGCTCCGTATTAAGCGACCTGAATTCAAAAACCAGTTCATATGAACCGCTGGCCGTTTCCGGCAGGGTTATGGAAAAGAGCTGGCTGTCCCGATTCTCTGCCTGATCGTTGAGCACGGTGATGCTTCCTTCGGTTTTCACTTTCCGGTCTTTCAGCAACCATCGTTGTTTCAGCAGGTAGTATTCGAAGGCATAACCGCCCGGGGGGATGTTGTAGATTTCAAAATAGATGTCGATATCCGACCCTTTTCCAAATTTCATCAGAAGGTTGGGCCTGATCGGCAACGCGAGATCCCCTACTCCCTCCTCGTAGCTTCCCAGTACAATATCGCTCACCAGCAAGGTATCCCGAATGTCTAGCATCTCGGGAAAGTCAATGCGCTTTTTCCCGGATGTGGCGACAATGGCCGAGGTCTTGGAATTGACCCTCCCCGGCACCTGTATGTTATTTAAGGAGGTGTCGATCACCTCGGTAGAAAAATAGGCATCGTAGGTATTCAACGGCTCTTTAATTTGATATGCCGCCTGATCCTGGTCCGGATTGAACGTCATCTTCTGGAGATCTTCCTTGAATGCCACCCGGTCCCAATTCTCATCGTAGAAAGCAAGTTGTGTGCTGATAAATGCTGATCGGGCAGACGATACCAGCTCCCGGCCCGTAAGCGGGTACGAAACCAGAAGGAACCGGTACCTGTTGTCATTATCAAGAAATCGATAGATCCGTTGACTGAGTTGAAGTTTCTGATCGTCGTTGACCAACGAAGTGATCTCCTCGGAAGATCTGCTTATATGACGGTACATCTGATGATGTATATAAGAGTTTACGTACTCCATATTTAATGAGAACCGGCTGTTTCCATAACTCGACCGAAACATCATTTCCTGGAACATATCCTCGAAATAATCGTGAGCGTAAGAGAGCTGTTCGGCAGTACCGAATATTAAGACCCGTTCCACCAATTTCCTCATCGCGCGGGAATCGAGTCTTCCGCTGTTGACAAATTGCAGATGAGTCCCGTTAGTGTCGAAGATATCTTTGATATTCCGGCGCAGATGATAGATCTCCGAACCGTCGCGACTTGAGAAGAGGAGTAAAACATCTTCACCATTCAACCGGTAGTTCCAGAGTTCCACATCCGCCCGCATCTGGGAACCGAACCTGTAAACCTCGCCTCCCGGCATTATCACACTGTTAAGCCTCAAATAGGTTTTAATAGTACGATCCGGTTTGCCCAATTTGATGTGGTAGAACCCCCTATCGTCGATATCGTAAGTTGGGGGATCTTTCCTGCTGTAATGTTCCCGGGCATACTGAATCCGCTGCCAGTGTTCAATTAACCGTTCATTGGCCCCAGTGGAGAGAAACGGATCCCTGGTTTGCCAGAACCTGTAGATATCAGTCAATACCCTGCGGTTGCCCGATTCAATCTGATCCATCCATGCTTTGAATTCCGAATCCGGAAGCAGCGGCCTCATCCTTTCCAACTCCGCGACGATCTCATCGTGCTCTTCAATTATGGCGGCATTCCGCAGGCTCCGGTAATAGAAAAGGGTGGCAAAGGTATAGGCTGACTCCTCCTCTCTCAGGGCGATTTCGGAGAGCAGATCTGTCGACAATTTCAGATCGGTTTCCTGGTTCCGCCAAGCCCTGTAGGCATCCTCCACCAAATTGGCGAACATTGAACTGCCGGGGGTAAAAGATTCCTGGGTGTTATACGCGTTCTGACCAAGCAATGAAGAGGAAAATATCCCAGATATCATAATTGCCAAAATAATCCAAGTACCGATTAACCCCT